>NZ_NOIW01000058.1:0-36827 GCF_002708645.1 Sphingobium sp. IP1 | reverse complement strand
CCGTCGCACCTGCCCCTGCCCAAAGCAGCCCGCCCGCCAGCGCCAAACCCGATGAGCCCGCCAGCCTCTGGTGACAGCCGGCACTGACCCCATCACCCTATCAGACGAGGTTCATCATGCAGATCAACCAGCTTACCCGCGCCTACCGATATGACGGTATCGACCTTCCGGTTCCGCCGCATCTTGCCGAGGACCGCGCCGCGCTGCGCGCCTATCACGCAACCCTTTACCCGGCGATTCTGAACGCCGAGATGGTCGATGGCGGCGTCGTGGGCGGCGTTCACGTCACCGAGTATCGGCGCGCCGTCGGCACCAAGGGCTGACCATGGCGCGAGAGAACCGGCCAGCCCTTGTAGCCGCTAACCGCAAACCCCTTCGCGAATGGATCGAGGCTGACGATGGCGACACGACCTGCTCCGCCCTGCCTGCCAGCAGCGCCCAGGCCCAGACACTCCACGCGGGGATTGCGCTCGGCCCGAACGAGGGCTCGAACGAAGCCCGCGAAGCCCTTGCGCCCCCCGCAGGTCTGCGCCTTCCTCCCCTCGGTTGACCTTGCCGGACGGGCCGTCGCGCTCTCGGCCGATATTCCCACGATCTTCGATCAGCCGCTTGCATCGCATCACAAGCTGATCGGCCGCTGGGTCGCCGAACGCGAAGAGACTGCCAGGGCATTCACCCGCGCAGCGGCTCGTAGACATATCGAGCGGGTCTTCGATGCAGCCGTGATGGAAATCCTGTCCTCCATCGATTGTGTCGATCTACGGATCGCCGTCCTTGGCAGCGAGGAGGAAGCTTCACCCGCGATCGCCATCATCTGCGAGAGCCTGGGGCAAATCGACCTTGGTTGGATCGAGGCCAGCAACGCCCCGACATCCTGGCGGGCGACAGCCTACAGGGCGCTCGAAGAGAAGCTGGGGAGAGTGCTGCCTATCTTCGGCTATGACGACCTCTTCAACCAGATCTCTATGTATTATTGGGACGGCGAGACCGAGGACGAGCCGGCTCGCCAAAGCCTGATCTACCATTATGGCGTCGATGCCGAGGAGCTCGACGAAATGACGCTACCGTCAGAATTGAACGCCCGGCGGCCTGACTGGATGATCGCGGCCAATGCGGCGCCGCGCAGACGGTTGCCGGCCGCTCTTCGCGGCAAGCTCAACGCTCTCGATCGCGCATACCAGGCCCTTGCGGAAATAGATCCAGAGCGAAATGCCTGGACGTTCGACTACGAAATCGTCTGCGACTACATCCCCGGCATCGAGGAGTGCTCGTCCCTGCCGCCCTTGACGCTCGTTCCCTTCGGGCATTTCACGCGCGAGCTGGACGAAGTGGCCCGGCACGGCATGGAAATGGGCTTCATGGACATCGCCGGCCTTTGTCCGCTGTCGGATGCGAGCCAGATTGACGACTGGTTCACCTCGCTGCGCCTCGGCGCCCAATTCCTGGCTTGTGTCCAGGACCTGATCCAGTTCGATCCAACCAAATCGGGAGGCCGTCATGTCCGACCATAGCAGCTATTTTGAGGCCAGTGGCGGCGGCCTGGTACTGACCAGCGCCATCCTGCTTTATCGGAACGAACCGCCCCGTAACCTGCGGACCTATGCGAACCGCGAAGCTGCGCCCGCTTTCGCCAGCATCCATAGCATCAAGCATGATGGTGAAGGCCAGCCGACAATCGCCGCTGGCGTCCCGCTGTCGCGCGCGCACCTGCGTCAATGGACGCAGGCGCTGGGACGGACCGTCGTGCCCGAGATCCTGCCCGACAATGTCCTGGTCGCGCATCCCGACATGATCGCCTGGTGGGTTCCGGCGCGCGTGCGCCCTGCCTATTTCGCGCTGTCCTCTCCACCGACTGGTCTGCGGCTTCTCTCTGCACGAACGACCGTGCCGGTCCCATATCCCGCCCATCTGTTGGTCGCCACCAGATCCGGGCTCGGCGTTTATGCTCTTCCCGCAAACGCGCGCCCTACCGCCGATACGGAACTGCTGCACTCGCCTATTCTGAACGTCTTTATCAATGGCGGCCTTTGCTGGGGCAATATCCCCAAGCCTAAAGCGCTCAGCATAGCGTCCATTCCTGAATATGAGAGCGCGGTCTTCGACTCCTGGTCGACGCACCCAAATCCGGGCCAGGAACTGACGGTCAGAGGGAAGGGCGGGCTTGTCCGGCTGTGGGACGATCTCGCAGCGCAGGGCGAGCGCCATTTCCCGGTGAGGCGCCTCAAACCGTTCGGTGCGACCAATCGGTCTCAGGCCCGGCGACCGGCGGGCACGCAAGCGGCCACCACGATGACCATAGGCAGGCTCATCGCGATGAGCGCTGGGTCATGACCATGCTCGCCGATGATCCGACCTCGGCTGCGGTACTCGCCGCCATGCCCTGCTACCCGGTCCCACCCCAGGGGCGATCGCCGGGTCTCGATGCGCTCCGGACGGCCCGTGCCGGTCACGGCCTGGCCGTGGGCCGCGATGGCGTGATGCTTGTCCTGCGCAGGCCGTGGCTTACGCTCGAGGTCCGCGTGGCGCTGCCGATTGCCGCCTATCTCCCCTATGGCAGCATCGGCAATCCCAAGGCGGACCTGCGCTGTGGGTTCATTCCGCGCGTGTACCTAATGTCGGTTCTCGATCATTTCCGCGCTGCGCTCCCGAACGAGGCTGCCGCCTTCATCGTCTGGAACGAAAAGACGGGAGAGTTCGCGGTGAATTTTCCCGTCATCGAGGATGCGACGCCTTCACGCCTTGTCTACCGCACCCCGACCTTGCCGCCCGACTGGCACATGGTCTGCGACATCCATAGCCACGGACGCGGTGTGGCATATTTCAGCGCCACCGATGATGCCGACGATGCCCATGCGACGAAAATAGCGCTCGTATTCGGTCGCCTGGACCAACTGGACCGTCCCGTCATGGCATCGCGTCTTTGCGCTGGGGGCATGTTCCTGCCTTTGCCGCGAAGCCCATTTTCTGGAGGGTCCGATGCAGCCTGACACCTTGGAACGCCACTATCTTCCTGCCACCTTCCATAATCGCGCGATCAGGATCGTGCTGGTCGGCTGTGGCGGGAATGGGGCGCAGATGCTGATGGGCCTTGCCTCGCTCGATACGGCGCTCCGCGCGATTTCCTCCCGCTCGCTCGCCGTCACCGTAGTCGATGATGATATCGTCACCGAGGCAAATCTTGGCCGCCAGCCTTTCTATCGGTGTGACATCGGAAACGCGAAAGCGCGCACGCTGACCGAACGGATCAATCTGGCGCACGGGCTCGCCTGGAAGGCGGTCCATGGTCGCGCCCCCGGTGCGATCAGCCTCGACAGCGCAGATATCCTCATCAGCTGTGTCGACACGGCTGCGGCCCGCCGGGCACTGGGCGCGGCGCTAGGCGGACTCAGCGCCATGCCAGCCTATTGGCTCGATCTCGGCAATCGGGCGACCGATGGACAATATCTGATCGGCTGTCCGGCTCGCGGCACCGACGATGATCGCAGGCGTCTTCCGACGGTCCTCGAATATTTCCCGGAGCTTGTCGACGAGGGCGCGGTCGCGGACGACACCCCATCCTGCTCGGTCGCCGAGGCGCTCGAACGCCAATCTCTCTTCGTCAATCGCGTCGTGGCGAGCCACGCTCTTGCATTGCTGTTTGACCTTCTTGGCCGTGGTTCGATCGGCCATGCCGGCGCCTTTCTCAACCTCGCCAGCGGACAGGCCGTCCCGATCCCGCTGCCGCGAGACTGAAGCAGCGATCCTCCTGGGTGAACTGGGGTCGAGGCTCCGGCTGATTTCGGCAGCGGCTTGCCTATGGCTCCTCCGCCCTTGACGCAGATTGCATGGGCTTCGCCTCGCCGCCGATCGCCGCCCGCCAGTCGATCTGGCGACTGGGGAGGGGAGGGAGAGGCATTTGGTGGCGCCGAACTTGAGCGGTGCATTCGGCCGCTTCTCGGCCAGGCCTCCTCCAATCAAAGGATTTTGCCATGGACGTCATCGTGTCCAGAACCCGTCTTGCTGGTCCGCAGCCGATCTACCAATATCGCGCTCTCGTGCCGCTTGATGACGTTGCTGCCGCTCGGCGAGCGCGATGCGTTGTAATCCGGGCGCCGATCGGCGAGCAGCGCATCGCGTCGACCCGATTGTCCGATGTCATCGCACCGGACGCCTGGTTCGAGCGTCACCTTGCCATTGCCTGCGGCGATGCCGCGCGGCTCGCATGCGTTGCAAAAAGGATCGAGGCGCTGATCATTCGCGCCATCTACCCCGAGATGACGTCGCAATTGCCGCCTCTGACCTACGAGCTGGATCATGAGGCTGCGGACGCGACCTACCGTGTCATGGTCCTCGATCTCAATGGCAGCTTCGACTGCCTCGCCCCTGATATCGACACTTTGATGGCGAGTGATCTTGGCCTTTTCCAGGGCTGCGATCGCCGTGCGGCCTGAAGGCGAGGAGGCAGATCATGTCCCAGATTATCGAGACGACGGTTTATCAACTCGACGAACTGGACGCATCAGCCCGAGATCGAGCGCGCGACTGGTATCGGCGCAATGCGACCGATGAGGATTGGCACGAGTTCCCGTTCGCAGATTTCGTGACTGTCTGCGAAATCCTCGGGGTCTCGCTGTGGACCCAGTCCGTGCGTCTCATGGGCGGGGGATATCGAGCTGAGCCGAAAATCTATTTCTCGGGCTTTTCGAGCCAGGGCGACGGGGCCTGCTATGAGGGCGGGTATCGCTTCGCGCGTGACAGCGTAGGGCGAATGCGCGCCCATGCGCCGCAGGACGCCGGCCTCCATGCCATCGCTACCCGCCTTCTCGACGTCCAGCGACGAAATTTCTACCAGATCAGCGCTGAGATCCGCCATGCCGGTCGATACTGCCATGAATATAGCATGCAGATCGCGGCCCGCCGGGAAAGTGCGACCGGTCAGGATATGAGCAACGCGGACGAGGAGGCCGTGATCGACGCGCTTCGCGATCTGGCTCGCTGGCTCTACCGCCAGCTGGAAGCGGAATATGATTTCATAACGGCCGATGAGCAGGTCGATGAGGCCATTCGCGCCAATAGATACAGCTTCACCGAAGATGGCCGTCGCTTCGGCTGACGTCCGCCCGATATCTCGTTGACCAGCCGCCTTCCAGCACCGGATTATTCCCACTGGAACACCCCTGCTATAATCGCTATATATTTCTCACTGAGTAGCGAAACTAGGATGAAGCTGATGGTAGCCGCTTCCGCAATAGACAAGCAAGCTGGTTCCGGCGCGAATCGGCGCGGCCGTGGGAAAGGCCGCCCATTTTATGCTTCTTCTGGGCTTGCCGCCTCGGCGGTCGCGGATGGGCGCGTCCTGGTCGACCTCTCGATGGGAGGCGAGGGCAATCTCGAATTTTTGAAGCACGCGCTGGCGTCATTGGGTCCGCAGACAACCGCGAAGGCGGCTGGCACCAAGGCGACCGACAATGCGGCCAAACTGCTTGCCGTGGCATTCGAGAAAGTTGCCGAGCGCTATCTGAGCGACGCCTTCGCCGGTGAGTTCGACAAGTTGATCTCGGAATATCGCGTGATGCTGCGGGAAAATCTGGCGAAGGCCGATGATGCGCCGCTCAAGGCTGCGCTCAACCGTGCCCGGCTTCAGGAGCGTATTCTCGCCGGCACCCAAATGGCCGAACAGGCCGAAGCCTGCGAACTGCTGGGTCTTTCGGGGGCGAATCCATCGGCGACCATGAAGCGCAAGGAAGACCGGCACGAGTTGCTGCGCTTCACCGTGGACGGTCGCGCCGTCTACCCGCTGCTGCAATTCGATGTCGAAGGCCGACGCATCTATCCTGCAATGAGCCATATCATCGCGGCGAAGCCCGCTGATTGGAGCGATTTCCGGCTGCTGCACTGGTTGACGCGGGAGCATCTCGATTTCGACGACACGCCAGGCGCCGCGCTCGGCAGTGATCCAGAGGCCGTCATCGCCGCCTTCGAGCGGGAAATCGAGCCTGCGGCTCACGGCTGATGCGCTTCAGTATCAAGGTTCCTAATCCCACCACGATGAAGGTCGGGAAGGAGGACTATCATCTACTGAAGGCGGGGACGCCGTTGCATCGCATTCACCCCAAGGTCTTCGGGGCGACGCAGTTCAACGACAGCGACAAGGGGAGCGCCCGCTTCTCGCCGATTCGCGATGCAGGCGGCGCGATCATCCCCACCATCTATGCGGCGCAATCGTTCGAGTGCGCCACCTGCGAGATCATCCTGCGTTGCCCGGACACGCCGCCGCGCGTCCGAACCTCGATCGCGCCGCCTGACATCGTCTATCCTGCTGACTATCGGTTGCACGCCCATAGCGAGGTGCGCACGACACAGGATCTGAAGCTT
Source organism: Sphingobium sp. IP1 (assembly GCF_002708645.1). NCBI lineage: Bacteria > Pseudomonadati > Pseudomonadota > Alphaproteobacteria > Sphingomonadales > Sphingobiaceae > Sphingobium > Sphingobium sp. IP1. The sequence continues at coordinate 30,473 of NZ_NOIW01000058.1, read as the reverse complement.
GTCAGCATCACTGCCACAGGTCAGCGCAAGATCGGTATCAGCGGTAACGGTCTCCTGGCCGGTCCCAGAAGTACCTATCCGATCGCGCGCAGTTGGGCAGAGCGCATCCATACGACCTGCCCGTCGGCGCAGGGACTCTACTATATTTCCTATCAATATGGTCCCGAGTTCGCCCTGCTGCTCTTTGGCGACCGCGTTTCCGGCGACGTCCTTCAAGCCGCGTCGACGCGATCTGTCGCTGATCCGGTCTGCCACGCTGAAATCCAGAAGATCGCTGACGCGCTCTCGATCGATTATGAGGACGTCTAGCGCAACCGCGGCTTAGCGCCGGTGTGACGGTCAATGGGTTCGAGCCGGTGCTGCGAAAGGTTGCTCTGTTTATGGACAGATCGAAACCCAGCGCAGAGCACTGGGGGCGCTGCACTGGTGCCTCCTCTACGTCCCGACGTGGACCTCGGGCTTTTGAAGGATGGAAATGTAACGTGTCTTTTAAGGGGGGGCTGGAAACGTACTGTTAAAAGTGCTATTAAAAGTTCTATTAATGGATTTTGGTGATCGAGATGACAAATATTGTTCTTGCGGAAACAACCGCCAGCGTTTCGGAGCTGAAGCGCAATCCGATGGGAACCGTCGCTGCGGGCGAGGGCTTCCCGGTCGCTATTCTCAATCGCAATGAGCCTGCTTTCTACTGCGTGCCCGCGAAGGCATTTGAGGCGCTGATGGATCGTCTGGAAGATGTCGAACTGAACGCTATCGCGGATGCGCGTGTGGGTGAGACCATCGTCAAGATTGCCCTCGATGACCTATGAGTTGGGCTTTCTTGAGTCGGCACTGAAAGAATGGCGCAAGCTGGACTCGCAAACGCGAGAGCAGTTTAAAAAGAAGCTGGGTGAACGCCTTACGGCGCCTCACGTCCCTTCCGGTCGCCTGTCGGGGGGCAAGGATCGCTACAAGATCAAGCTGCGCGGTGTCGGCTACCGTCTTGTCTATGAAGTGCATGACGCCGAGGTGATTGTGATCGTTGTGGCTGTAGGTAGACGTGACCGAAACGCCGTCTACAAGGCAGCGCAAAAGCGGGCTGATACCACTGCTGCGGTGGAATCCATGCGCCAGGCGCGCCGAAAGGACTGACTTCGTCGGCGTTCACAGTCAAGACGATCGGGCGCGCCTGAGTCTATAATCCCCCTTCGATGTTCGCAGAACACGCGCGATAGCCTTGTTTGTGGCGTCGAGGTCGAAAAATTCGGGGTCGAATTTCCGGCCGGCCCATCGGCGCATGTCCTTGTGATCGTCATGGGCCGGGTCCATCCACGCCTCCAGGAAGTCGGCATAGCCGGAGTAACCCCCGACGTCTTCCGGCGGGCCGGAGCGCGTGCCCGCCACGCAGCGCGGGTATGTGGCACCCTCTTCGCGCGGCTGACGGCTAAGGCTGATCAGGTGACGCCAGCAATCCCCAAAATCATACTCGTAGACAATGGTGAGTGTCGGGTCGGCCTCGTAGGGAAATGTCAGATCCTGGAGTCGGATCTCGGATGCCTCGAACGTGCGACGCCCGTAAAAGGAATCTTCGTTGAACTCCGGTGCACCAATGGTGAGGCCGCCAACATGGAACTGGTGAAGATGGCTGTCGGTCCAGCCAAAGGCTGACTGGAGCACGTCGTGGAATTGGGCGAAGTTGAGTTTGACCGGCAGTTCGAGAACGCGGCTGACCCGGGGTTCGATGCCGATGATGTGGACATCGGCGACAATGATGAAATAGTCTGGATCGAAGGGGTCAGTCATGCGCCGGACCATGCCGTGGCCTCCCGTCGGCAGCAATGGTTGAGGCAAGCAATATTTCGCGGTGCCGCTGTCATCACCGCTCGCCGCCTGAACATGTCTCGCCAATCCGGCGACAACTCTCCTTGACCGGCCGACGCAGGTTCCACTTATTGGATGCCGATGCGCCTTATCGATGAACTCGCTGCCAGAAGAATTTACTATCGGCGGCCGCTCCCCACGCTCCCCGATATTCTCCTGATCGACATTCCTCCCAGCGTCGCGGGGGAAGGGCTGGCGCTCGATCGCTTCTATCCTGTGATCCTCGAAACGGTCGCAGAGGCGCACGAAATTGAGGCCTATCTTTTTGAGCGCCGCGCTTCGTTGGTCCCGCCCTCGCTTCTCGATCGACGCCCCTCAGCGCTGCGCGTGGAGGAGATCGTCTTCGCGCGCTACGCGCCGCCCGCACCCGACTGGCCATGGCTCCAGCTATGCTGCTGGCCGCAGGCCTATACCTTGATGGTGCCTTCTCCCAATGACGATTTCGCGCGCGGCGCCTATACCATCGAGGCCTTCACCAGCGTCGAGGAGGTGGATGCGGCGGAGCGCATTCTTCTCGCCACGCTCGGCCCCCATGAGGCCCGGCATGTCCGATCCCAGCATAGCTTGGGGGGCAACGCCTGACCTGCTTGATCGAGGGGAGGGCGGCACATCTTGCGCCTGCCTTCCCCTTGCCCGGGTCTCGATTATTTGCGGAGAATTTCCGCGATCGGGCGCGCCATGTCGGCCCGCTGCTTCATCAGATCGGCAAGCCAGCACAGATGCGCCGCAGCGTCGGCCAGCGGAAGCTCGCACACCTCCTCGAGCAGCTCGCGCTGATAGTCGAGGTCGCGCTCAAGGATGTCCCGTAGCTTGTTGCGTGCCGGGCTGTCGTCATTCATGACCTCGGCATTGGCCTCGCGCGCGGCATCGAGAAAGGCTTCGGCCAGTTCCTGGGCCTCATAGAAACCGCCATCCAGACCTTCGCTCGAAGCAAGGCTTGCCAGCCTGCGGCGCACCAGCGGCAGGTCTGGATCGACCGTCGCATCGTTGAGCGGCAGGTTGAAATCATAAGAGGCAAGATAGGCACGGATCATGGCAGTTTCCTTCAGCTGGAGAAGGAACATAAAATGAACAAGATTGCAATCCCCCTTTGGGCTGTGTCATGGGCCGCTCTATGTGCGCCTCGATTTCTTCACTCTTTCCCGCTGCTCTTCGCATCTCCGAAATGCCTTCGGTGAATATCGGAGGAGCGTCGCTGTGACCGACAGCAAGGCGCCGCTTCGTCTGCGGGGGATCCTCCGGTTCGGGGAACGCGGGCCATGGCTTGAGGTCGACGACGGCCCCGTCTGGCGGCTCGAGACGACCGAGGATTTGCGCGCCCATCAGGACCAGCCTGTGCAGATCGAGGCCTGGCAGCGTGGTGCAAGCCTGCTCGAATTGCTCTGGATCGGGCCTGCGCCGGTCTGATCGATCACCCTGGCATCGTGCCCTGGAGAGCGGTTGCGCCTGTCCGCTATGGGTAGCCAAGGGATCGTAAACCTCCTCCGTCAGATCGGTAGGAAAGGTAATTGCTTCCGGCGGGTGGACGGATGCCCGCCTTCGCCGGGCACCAGGCTCTATCTCCGCTCCGCTCCGACCAAGCCCCCTTCGGGGTCTTGGCGGCTGACGCCGTAACGATCCCTTCCGCGGGGATGGTGGGGAGGTCGGCCTTCTGCCGCTGACGTCATTATCCGGTGCGCGGCCTGCGCCATTCAGGCTTCGCCTAAGGAATCGCGCTTTGCGCGATATGGTTCGTGGAGCCGGCCGCCAAACATCACCCCCTTCGCCGCCCTCGCAGGTTCCGCGCGTTGCAGAACCGGTTTCGGCCACAACGAGTTGCGTCGGCGCCAAGCTCCGCCAGGCGAAAAGGGGCCGGCGGCGTTTGTCCGTTTCAGCCGCGGCGCCGGCCCCTTTTCGCCAGGCTACGCTAAGCGCCTCCCGTGCCTGTTGTGGCCAAGAGCCCGGTCCTGCGCCTTCGGACCTGCGAGGGCGGCTCCGGGTGCGATGACTTGTCAGCCGGCCCACGCTCCCTCTCCGTCGATAAGGAACCGGCCGCAGGCGGCCGGTGCGTCATTTTGGCCGCTATGCGGCGGTCTTTGTGCTCGGGCTCACCAGGTACGATGGGAAATCTGTCAATAAATCAATGAGATAGAAGCAATGGAGGGAAGGGGGTAAGTTAAAAATGCGGAGAGGGAAGGAAACCCAAGCCGCATTTTGGATGAAAGGATGAAGTCATGAAGATCGGTAGTTTCAAGTTTGATGAACGCATCAACGATATTGTCGGCAAGATCGCCACGCGCGAACTGCATTTTCCTTATCTCATCATGCGCAAGGTCACAGATCGACAGAGTGACGCCGCCCCGCTCTATGAGATTTTCGAGACGAACCGCGCAGGCGATGAAATCCAGATCGGCGCGGTCTGGGAACGCAAGATGAACCGCAGTGAGGAAACGTTTCTCTCCGGCATGATCGACGATCCGAGCTTCCGCGAGCCGCTGCCGATCGCCCTTTTCGGGGATGAACGCAAAGGCTTCGACGTCCAATGGCGGCGCGAGCGTGACCGCGACGCGCAAGGCGGCGGCTTTGGCGGACGGTCGGGCGGAGGCCAGCGCCAAAGCGGAGGTGCTGGCGGTTTCGGAGGACGGCAGGGCGGCGGCTTTGCGGGCGGCAGCACCGCAGGCGCAGGCGGCGAATATACCGGCGGCGGCGCTCGCGACCTTGACGATGAGGTGCCTTTCTAACGGCAGCCAAGACGGGCCGGGAAGCGCCGTCACGCTGTCCCGGCCCTGAACCGTCATCCTCTCAACAGGAGCGATCCCATGAGCAAGCCAACGGCCTACCGGAGCGTTAGCAGCTTTGCCGACCTGCCGGAACTCTATGCAGAACTCATCGCCACGCCCGATTTTCTGGCATCGTTCGGCGACCCCATTCCGCTTACGATCATGGAACGCGGCGAGGAACCCGCAGAACTCGACATGCCCGAACCCATCGCGGCGCAGGCGGAATGCGGCGGCATCATCGCGTCGATTTTCGACCTGTTCACCGACACCCGCCTTGAACCGCTGGCCCCCGAAGTCGCATGGGGCATGGTCAATTCGCTGCATTTCGTCGCCGGAAAACTCGAACGGCGCGAGGATCAGCTTGCCGACAATATCCGCGATATGGCGCGGCGGTTGGAGCCGGGCGAAGTCTTCATGAAGGAACTGGAGGACAACCAGCTTGAATGCCAGTCAGTGACCGAACAACGCGAAGCCATCGAGGCGATGCGGGACTATGCCGCCGCCATGTATCGCACCTGTTCAGGCCGCCCATGGTCCCCGGCGCGGGGATCGCGGGCCTCCCAAGTGACCACCGCTAGCCAGATTTCCGCGCTCGACTTCCTGCGCGTCCGGGCGGAAAAGCGGCGGGAGCGCTACGACCCGCAAGGCCCCATCGTCGTCGTCTCAGGGCCGCGAATTTGGCACGATTCGCGTATCATCTGGAACCGACTGGATCAGATCAGGGCGCGCATCCCCAACATGATATTGGTCACGACCGGCCAGAATGGAGGGGTCGATGCCATAGCCGAAGCATGGGCCGCACAAAGGGGCGTGCCGTGTATCAAATACGGCATTTATGGACGGGGGAAGAGCGCGGCCTTCAAGCGCAATCGCGAGGTTGCCTTGCTGTTGCCGGCTGAGGCGATCCTTTGCGAAGGGTCGGGCATTCAGGCGAACCTCTATGAACTGTTCAACCCGCAGAGTGGGCATCGCGTGCCGACGCATGTCTTCCTAGCGAGCGATCAAGAACCGGACGTGCCGATCAGGCGCAAGCGCCGCGTGATAGCTGCCTAGACCCAACGACAGAAAAGGAAGGGACCGGCCCGCAATTTGCGCGCCGGTCCTTTTTTCGTGCCTGCCACGCAGTCCCATTCCGCTATGGCTGGACGACCGATTGCGCCTTGCCGTCGTCATTCGTCGCGCTGCCTTTCGGCAGCTTGCTTCGCGCCTCCGCAGGCTTCTTGAGTGGCGGCTGTTCAGGCGGCGCGCTGGCCCCCGATACTGTCTTGAGCGCCGCTATTGCAGCGCCGCCGCCGACCCGGATGGCGTGGCTAAGCACCTCCCGAAATTCGCGCTCGCTCAGCCTTTCCACGGTCAGTTCCGTGGCAATTTTTCCATAGTGCGCACGTAAAGCCCGCCGCACGGTTTCGGCCTCTTGGGCGAGGCTTTGCTGGTCGGCCTCTATCTTCGCGAGCCGCTCGCGATCCGTCATCTTGGGCATGTATCGACTCCTCATTGCAAAGGGGTCTGCCCGCCATCCCTGATTATTCCCCAAGGAGCAGACGCTTGCAACGCTCTTCCCAGATTGCCCGCTTTGCCGACCGGCAGGAAAACCCGTTCGAGGATGCCCGCCCGCGTCGTCTGATGACGGACGCAGCGGCTGGGCGCTGCGAAGGGCGGACGCACGGCCCCAAGGCCGATGTAATGCACCCTACGCACGGGTGCTGCGGTGGAATATGACGTAGAATCAATGGTATATAGGCAAATACGGGTATTCGTCTGACGCCGGAAATTGTGGTCCATGGACCACAGGCGGGAACAGAGGGAGCGGAACCCGCAGTATTCCGCGATTTTAGGCGGAATACATGTATTACACGCGATCGGTTTGAACCGAAGCGTAATCAAGAGTATAAGGGCGGCGCTTCACGACATCCGCAGGGCTCCAGCTAATGGAGCAAGCCTGTGGTCAAAGTTAATTTCAGGATCGATGAGGGGCTTCATGAGCGCCTCGTTCGGCGTGCGGCAGCCGCCGATCTAAGCCTTTCAGACTTCGTCAGGGCAGTTCTCGCCCAGGCCGCAGAACCCAGTCGCGGCTATATCTTCTCGTCCAAGGATGAGATCCTCGCCACCAGTATCCAGATCCTTTCCATCCTCGTCGTCGCGGTTGGGCGGAGATCGCCAGAAGCTGTCGAGCAGGGGATGGCCGAAGCCCGCGCTCTTCTCGCCGAGAGGGGGCTGCTCGACCCCGATCTTGAACCCCAGGCGGGTGAAAGGGAGGCGGGGCGATGAGCATCTTCCGCAACGATACGCTCGGCTCCTGGACCCGTGGCGGACAGGCCATCGTCCATAATGTCCGCATGACCACCCAGGTCTTTTTCCAGACCATGTCGGCCTGCCTGGTGCTCTGGGTCATGGGCATCCTGTGGTACTGTTTCGAAACCCTGACCGCCTATCAGCGCTATGTGCTGGTCCAACTGGCGCTCGCGGAATTCCGCAAGGACGCGACTCGTGGCGCGGCCGATCTGGTGCAGTTCCAGACGCCCGGCGGCCACAAATATTGGACCACCGCGGAGGCCTTGTTGAATTCGGGCGTGGCGAGAAAGACGCTGGAGGCAGGCGAAGCCGCGCTCATCACCGGCTCGCTGATCGGGGGTGTCGGCGCCGCGCTCGCGCTTGGTTGGGCCTGGTATTATTTCACGCGGACCGGGCGGGGCTTGGGATCGAACCAGTTCCTGCGCGGCGCCCGGTTCGGGACGGTGCGATCGATCCGCCGGCTCCTGCGTCGGTATCGCAAGGGCAGCCTCACCATCGGCGGCGTGGCGATGCCGCATGCCTTTGAACCCGAACATATTGTCCTGTGCGGCGCGCCCGGCACGGGCAAGACCAACATCATCACCACTATGCTCGAAGGCATCAGGAAAAACGGAAAGCGGGCGATCGTCTATGACACCGCCGGCTCCTTTGTCGAAAAATTCTATCGGCCGGGGAAGGATATTCTCCTCAATCCGCTCGACGAGCGAACCGACCATTGGTCGCCCTGGGTTGATGTCCCAAGGGACTATCATTACGACCAGATCGCCCAGTCAACCATTCCCGACAAGGCAGGCGATCCCTTCTGGGCAAGGGCCGCGCGCGGCACGTTGGTAGGCGTCCTGCGCAAGCTCGCCAAGCAACGGCACACGCTGGTTTCCATCTTGCTCGATCGGCTTTTGCGATCAGGGTTGAAGGATCTCGTCGCCTTCGCCGAGGGCACCGAGGCCGCTGCTTTCATTAGCATGGAGGGGGACCGGACCTCTGCCGGTATCCAGGCCGAGCTTGCGTCGGTCATGCGCAGCTTCTCCTATCTCGACGACACCACCAACGGCTTCTCGATCCGCAGCTGGGTCGAGAATGAGACGGACGATAGTTGGCTCTTCATCACGGTGAAGGCCGACCAGCTTCCTTCGCTGCGCCCGCTCATCACCGTCTGGATCGACATCGCGATCGGGGCGATCATGAGCATGAAGCCCGATCCTGAGCGGCGGCTCTATTGCATCATCGATGAGCTTCCCACGCTCCAGCGGCTTCCTTCGCTCAGCGACTTCCTGGCCCGCGCGCGTAAATATGGTGGCTGCGGCATATTGGGGTTTCAGTCCTATCCGCAATTGGAGGCGACCTACGGCATTCAGGATGCCGCTGCTATCACCGGCTACTGTTCGACCTGGATTGCGCTGCGCGCCAACGACACCCCGACGGCGAAGCATGTCTCCGAAAATCTGGGGCAGGTCGAGCAGATCGAGGCGAATGAAGGCATGTCCTATGGCGTCAATGACATGCGCGACGGGGTGAACCTCTCGCGGATGCAGGTGACCCGGCCGCTGGTCATGCATACGGAGGTAACCAATCTCCCCAACCTGTCGGGATTTCTCCGCTTCGGTCGGGACCTTCCGGTGGTCCGATTCGCTGATCGGTTCAATCCTATCGCGACCGTTGCCCCCGCCTTTATCGAGAGGACCGAGCCGGCGATTCGGCTGCCGCTGGCCGATGAGATCATCCAGGCTGCGCGTGCCGCTGCTGAGGAACAAGCGAAGCAGGGCGATCAGTTCGGGCGCCGCAGCCGGACGAAAGCTGTCCGCAGGACCGGACCGGTGCCTCCCCCTCAGGATGCTGCTCGTTCCAACATGTCGGCGCCCGAACTTCCCCTTGGGCAGACGCCGGAGCCGTCCAGGCCGGACCCCAAGCAGAAGAAACCGGCAACGCCAAGCCCGTCGATGCTTGGGGCGCGGGCAGGCGCACGCACTGTCCCCCTGTTCCGGCACGGTCGGGTCAACGAAACGCCGGGGGAGGCTGACCCAGCATGATCCATCCCCGTCGCCTGTCCGGCTCGGCCGGCAACATCGCCCGCTACTATACGGTCGGCGATTATTATACGAAGGGCTCTGACGAACATAGCGAGTGGGCCGGGAAGATCGCCTCCGAACTGGGGCTGGAGGGATCGGTCGATCCTGCCATGTTCAGGGATCTGCTGGCGGGGAAGGTAGCCGGGGTCCAGCTTGGACGCCGGCGCGCCGATGGCTCCATCCAACACCATCCCGGCTGGGATTTCGCGGTCAATGCGCCCAAGTCGGTCTCGATCATGGCCCTGGTCGCGCAGGACCAGCGGGTGCTGGAAGCGCACGAGCAGGCCGTCGGCGAGGCAATCTCCTGGTTGGAGGAACATGCCGCCTTCAGGTATCGAAAGGAGGGCGAGATCGTCCATGAGACGACCGGCCGCATCATAGCCGCGCGCTTCACCGAGCATGCCAGCCGTGAACTCGATCCCCATCTCCATACCCATGTGGTCGTGATGAACATCACCGATCGAGGGGATGGCGCGGCGATGACGAGCATGGAGAGCCGGGCCATGTTCGCTGAGCAAATGGTTGCCGGGCAGATATATCGGAACGGTCTTGCCCAGAAGCTTCGCGCCCATGGCTTTGAACTCGACACCGATCTGCATCGGGGGCTGTTCGAAATCAAGGGAGTGCCTGAGCGCCTGATGGGGGAGTGGTCGAAACGCGCCGAGCAGATCGACGCCCACGCAAAAGAGCATGGCCGGACCGGGCAGGCCGCGCGAGTCGCCTCTTTCTACCAGACGCGCAAGCCCAAGCAGAAGACGACGATCGAAGGGCTCCGAGAGCGCTGGGACAAGGAAGCGGGGCCGCTCCTTGAAGTGCTCCGGAAGGTGAAGGACGCCGCCGACCATGACGGGGTGATCGACCATGAAACCAACCGGGCTATCGCGGGCCGCGCTGCTCTGTTCGGCATCCGCAATATGGAAACGCGCGAAGCCGTGAACAGCCAGGGGCAGCTGATTCGGACCGGGCTCGCTGCCCATGTTGGCGAAGTGAGCCTCCGCGATGTCCGGCCCTTTGTCAGGGAGCATGAAGAACGGGAAAAGCTGCTGGCGACGCGGACCCAGACCGGAGATGCCGTCCTTACGCGAGGGCGCACCACCCGATCGACCGCTCGGCTTGAGATTGCGCTATCGAAGCATCTTGCCCTGGCATTGAATGATACCCGGCCTCTTGCGTCGACGGACCGGTTGTTGTCCGTGCTGGAGGGGGAGTCTCTTTCCTCGCAGCAAGAACGGGCCCTTGCCAAGCTGGCGACGTCCCGCGACCGCCTGATCGGGGTTCACGGGGTGGCAGGCTCGGGCAAGTCGACAATCGTCAGGGCGCTGGTCGCGGCGGTGGATGCGGATGTCCGGGTGCAGGCACTGGCGCCGACCTCGTCCGCCGCAGCAGAACTTGGGAAGAAAGCGAAAATTCCCTCTCAGACAGTCATGAATTTGATCGTTTCGGGCGGACGAAACCTTGGGGCCCGCGATCTTCTGGTTGTCGATGAAGCCGGACAGCTCAGCAACCGCCAGGCTTTGCGGCTCCTGGAACTCAGCCGGGATACCGGCGCCCGGATACTCTTTCTGGGCGACAATCAGCAGACCGGCGCGATCGAACAGGGGAAGGCATTCTGGCTTCTCCAGAAGCTCGGATTGCCCAGAGCGGAACTCACCGAGACGGTGCGACAGCAGAATGAGAAGATGATGAAGGCGGTCAAGGAAGCGCGCCTTGGCGAGTATGCGCGGGTGATCGGCTTTCTGGATGGTGTCGTGAGCGGCGACAAAGCGGGCAAGCTTGCGAAAAATCTTGTCGATGAATGGATGGACCTGCCCCCCCAAACGCGAGCCGCTACGAACATTCTCGTTCTCGACAACGCAACCCGGATCACGGTCAACGCAAATGTCCGGCGCGCGCTTCAGAAGGAAGGCGTCATCGCCGCCGAGGAAGTGCCGTTGAAAATTCTGGCGCCTGCGGGCCTCACCAGCGAGGAGCGGCGGATGGCGCGCCTCTACTCCGAGGGGCAGGTCGTGATGTTCAACCGCGACATCGATCGTATCGGTGTCGTTCGGCAGGCCGAATATGCGGTTGCCGGGATCGGCCGTGAAGCGACCGGGCGCGAAGTCGTCCTGTTGGAGACGGAGCAGGGGCGAACCATATCGTGGGACCCGCGACGGACCCGCGCCTCTCTGGTCAGCGTCTTCAACGTACAGGATCGCGGCCTCGCTACGGGAGACCGCATCCAATGGCGCCTCGCGACAAAGGAACTAGGGCTGAAAAATGCCGAGCGCGGCACGGTTGAGCGGATGGAGGGGGAGGTCGCAACGATTCGATGGGATCGGACGGGCGATCAAAAGGAGATCGACCTCTCGCAATATAAGACCTGGGACCACGGCTACGCGGAAACCGTCTACTCCTCGCAATCAAAAACCTATCCTCGGGTCTTCGTCCTTGCACCGGTCGGCTCCCCATTGGTGACCGGGCAGAATTTTTACACCGCCATCACGCGCGCGGAATTCAGCGTGAAGCTTTGGACGGAAGATCGAGCGGATCTCGTCGAAAGGCTGAAGCGGAACACCGGGCAGAAGACCTCCTCGCTGGAGGGGCTGGACCTGATCAAGCGTAGCGGGACGGAAGCGCGACTCGAAAGAGAAGCTGCCCGCATCCAAAAGGAGCGCGACCTCTATGACGTGCAGCGGCGCGAGTTGGCCCTTCTGCGCTCTGAACGCAGAAGCCGTGATCGAGGCGAACCCAAGGGCTTGGCTGGCGTAGGGCTTCGCGCGGCGGAAACCCTCACGGCGCTCATTGAGCGGATGCTTCGGAACCAGCCACAGCCGGAAATCTCGCAGCCCAAAGAGCCGGATCGGACGGATGAGGTACGCCGTGACCGGGGGCGGGATCGATGATCAGGCGGTGTCGTGCAACGCTGCTGGCTGGCGGCCTCGCTTCCATGCTGATCGTTCAGGCAACGCCAGCCTATAGTGAGGCGACCGACCCGCACATACTGGCGGCGGAGAGGGCGATCAATCAATGTATCCATCGGGCCGCGTCCGGCCGGCCATGGCTTGCCCAAACGCTGCGGGCCTTGAGGAGGCAGGAGGGGGGATGGATTGGTGCGGAAGTGAGGAATAGCGATGGCTCCGTCGACCTCGGGCCAATGCAGGTCAACAGTTGGTGGGTGCCTCGCATTGCCCGTCTGATGAACCGCAGTGAGACCCAGGTCAGATCCTGGCTGCGGGACGATGCCTGCTTCAATGTGGACGCCGCCAGATGGATATTCCTCTCGGCGCTTCATGATGCGAAGGATTTCTGGCGGGCCGTTGGCATCTATCATAGCCCCACCCGCTGGCGGCAGATGCGATACGCAAGGAGCATCGCACTGATCATGGCCAACGACCATTAGGGTGCTCTTGTGCCATGAGTGCGAGCGGATTGATGAACCGCTGCACGCAGATAATTTTTGCGGATCGGAAGCATTCGCAGCCCGTCGCCATTGTCCGCGCTAGTGCGGGGCTTTCCGCAGCGGGGGAAGGCGAATTGTCAGCGACCAGATTCACACGTCTCAAGCGATTGCGCCGTCAGTTCAATCTAGAGCCTGGCGAATCGGCTGATCGGGGCGGCCAGATTGCTGCGGCGAATGGCCGACCGGCTGATGAAGCAACAACTGCAAGCTTATCACCGGCCGCTCAACGGCGGCTGCTCCTTCTACGCAAGGCTTGAGGAGCAGACATCCGGTAACGTCATCGGACCACAGGCTCCGCTGATTGGATGCAATCCAAGGGAGGCGGCGCTCGGAAATGCCTATTCCCGCGCCATGGCATCTCTGTCAGTGAGACCTGACCTTTGGGGGTAGGAAAGCAGAATGGTACGGTCTGACCTGATTGAGAGGATTGCCGAGGAAAATCCGGAGTTGAGCCAAAGTGAGGTCGAAAAGATCGTCGAGGCATTCTTCGGCGCGATCGTGGCCCAACTCAATGCGGGCGGCCGTGTCGAACTGCGCGGCTTTGGTGCCTTTTCGGTGAGGAGCTACGATGGGCGTGCCGGCCGCAATCCCAAGACCGGCGAGACGGTCACGGTCGATGCCAAGAGACGCCCATATTTCAAGCCCGGCAAGCAGATGCTTGCGCGCCTGAACGGTGGCAGCTGACTGGCCAAGGTCAGGTCGTCCCTGCGGTGGATATGCGCCGCAATCTGAGCGGACCTCCTACTTACCCAGGAAAGCTTCAATGCCTTCTTGAATAAGCGCTTCGCGAAACGCAGCGTCGGCCTCGCGGTCGGTCGCGAAGGGGGTGTCCCAGACCGTAGAGGTGCCATGCTCGTTTACGACCTCAAGGGACCAACCACGTTCGGTGGCAAGCCGGACAATGTTTATGGTCAGTCGCACCCCTGCCTGCTCCAACGTGCGGCTAAGAGGGGATTCGATGAGTTCGGGTTCCGGGCCAAATTTCATACAGTGATGTTATGAGACTGCGGCTCGGGTTTCAACGCTCGCGCTTCTCAATACCCGCTCTCTCCGTTCGACCCATCGCGAACATCCATCCGAAAGCGCGCTGACGCGACCGGAGAATATCGTGTGGGTACACCCCGACGTGGCAAGGGGGGGCACGTTATTGAGGATGGCGTTCGTCGGGTTTGGATACTGCTTCAGGGCGAGTTTGCTTCCCAGCAAATGCCAGTAAAATCCAGAAGGTGTATTGAGGATTTATTGAGGAAATCGGGAAAAGCCGCCGCTAAGTCCTTGATTTCTTTGGTGACCCCTACGGGAATCGAACCCGTGTTTCAGCCGTGAGAGGGCCGCGTCCTAACCGCTAGACGAAGGGGCCATATGTCGCATGGGCGACAGGCAGGGGCGTGCCTTTAGGCAGGGCTGGCGATGGCGTCAAGCGAAAGCGGCGAAAATTTCCGGCGACCTACGCTGACTGCAGCCCATAAAAAACCACCCCATGCGATGCACGGGGTGGCCAGGTTCAGGGAGGAGACGCCTCCAAGGGGGAGGCGCCCTATACGACGCACCCGAAAGGGGGGCAGGTGCATCGCATGCAACAGAAATAGGACAGGGCGCGGCTGCTTTCAAGAGCAAGCCCCGCCCTGTCCCGATATATTTGCGATTAACGGAGTTAATCGGAGTTTAGGCGTCTGCTGGCACCGGTGCGGCCGGTACAGCGATCGGGCCCTTGCCCTGGCTGACCTGGCCTTCAAAGATCTCGCGCATCAGCTGCAGCGAGAAGAGGTGGGCGTGGATCAGCGGCAGCAGGCCGTTCTGGTTGATCTTGCGCAGCTGGTCACCACGCAGGTCGCGCAGCTTTTCCTCGTTCACCATGCGGAAGCCGCGATAGACGAAGGGCTGTTCGTTGTTCGGGGTCTGGATCGCGACTTCGCCATCCATCAGCAGGTCCATCTCGGCCAGGTCCTTCATGAACTGGCCGGTGCGGGCGGCGGCCTGCTCGAAATCCTCGCAGAACTTCAGGATGCCCTTGGTCACGTCGGTCGGCTGGCCATTTTCGAACAGGACCGGGCCGTCGCCTTCGGTGCCGATCGCCTTGCTGGTCGGGTCGAAGCAGAGCGAGAGTTCGTCGCTGTCGGGACGCAGCTTGGCCAGCATCCAGGGGTAACGGCGGACATAGGCCGGGATATAGGCCGGGCCGCGCAGCTTGCCTTCGTCATCGACGAAGACATTCACGCCTTCGTTGAGGCCCATCAGCGCGAGCGGCACCGAATCCTGGCCGGCCGAGAAGATGATGGGCACGAAGCGCTGGGCCGAGACGAATTCGTCGATGGTCAGCGGCACGGCGTGCTGGGTTACCAGGAACGGAGCGGCATCGACCGGCTGGGTGCGATAATCGGCATGATCGACGGTGCTGAGCGGGATCAGGTCGTTGTAGAAGATGGGAAGGCTGTTCGCGGGCGCGCTGGCCATGATGTGGTTCCGTCCTGTTAGAAAGCGCGCAAGGCTTGCGTCGCTGATCCGAATATGGGTGTGACGGGATAATCGGAGCTATCCCGCTAGGCAATCGCTTTGTGGATATGCTGCGCTCAACCCTCGTCGGGGCGAGGGATGAGCTTGTCGGGGTTCATGATGCCGCCCGGATCGAAGGCTGTCTTTATCGCGCGCAGGGCATGGATGCGGGCCGGGCTGGCGAGGCGTCCGAGTTCGGCGCGCTTCATCTGGCCGATGCCATGTTCGGCCGAGATGGAGCCGCCCGCGGCGACCACCGCGTCATGGACGAAGGCGTTGATCGCCTGGCCCTGTGCCGCGATCCAGGCCGGACCGTCGCTGGTGCCCCTGGGCGCGCGGACATGGAAATGGACATTGCCGTCGCCCAGATGGCCGAAGGAAGAGGCGGTCGTGCCGGGGAAGGCGGCTTCGGCGGCGGCGGCGGCCTCCAGCATGAAGGCCGGCATGCGCGGCACCGGCACGCTGATATCATATTGCAGTGCGGGCCCCTGCGCCTTTTCGGATTCCGACAGGGATTCGCGGATGCGCCAGAAGGCCTCTGCCTGGGCTTCGCTGGCGGCAATGGCGGCGTCGATCGCGATGCCGCGTTCCAGCGCCAGGCCGAGCGCACCTTCCAGCCGCTCGGTCGGGCCGGGCTCGCGCATGTCGCCATGGTCGACCTCGATCAGCACATGCCAGGGCGTGCGGGTCTCGATCGGGCAGCGCGTGCCGGGAATATGGGACAGGACATGGCCAAGGCCATCGTCGGCAATCACCTCGAACCCCTCGACGCTGTCGTCCAGTTCGCCTTCGACCAGACGCAGCAGGGCGAGGGCACCAGCCGCAGGGCGGCCGCGGTGATGACGCCCAGCGTACCCTCCGCACCGATCAGCAACTGTTTGATGTCATAGCCGCGATTATCCTTCTTGAGCGCGTCCAGTCCGTCGAAGATGCTGCCGTCGGGCAGCACCGCCTCGATCCCCTCGACCAGCGCGCGCATCGTGCCGTGGCGCAGCACCTGGGTGCCGCCGGCATTGGTCGAGACGAGGCCGCCGATCGTGGCCGATCCCTTGGCCCCCAGACTGAGCGGAAAGCGACGGCCGGCCGCTTCGGCGGCGTCGTGCAGATTGGAAAGGATGACCCCGGCCTCGCACACCGCCAGATTGTCGTCGGCCGACAGGCTGCGGATCTGGTTCATGCGGCGCAGCGAGAGGATCAGCGCCGATCCGTCGGCCGGCGGTGTCGCGCCGCCGACCATCGACGTGTTGCCGCCCTGGGGGACGAGGGCGATGCCCAGTTCCGCCGCCAGCGCCACGCAATCGGCCACTTCGCGCGTCGTGGCCGGCGACAGGATCGCGCGCGCCGCACCATGATAGCGGCCGCGCCAGTCGCTGACCCAGGGGGCGATATCATCGGCATCGGTAATGACGCCCTTGGGGCCGAGCAGGGCGAGGAAGCGATCGATGGCATCCTGTGCGATTATGGCTTGTTCTGTCATGGGACATGCTATGCCCCGGAATTCATCGACGGTTCAACCGTTGGCCGATAGCTTGCCACTCCCAAAAGGGGTTCCGCTTGGTTCATACCATCCTGATGCTGCTTGCAGCGCCTGCTGCCGACCCGGTGCAATGGGCGCAACTGACGATCGAGCAGCGCGTGATCATTCGTGTTCCGATGGCCAAGGGGCGGGCGCCGACGCGAGTCGTGCCCAAGAGCGACGAGCGCTGGGAAGAGAAGAAGGGGCCGCGCTGCGTGGCGTTGCGATCGATTCGCGGGGCCAGCATCGTAGTGTCCAACGGGGTCGACCTGATCCTGGCGGACAAGCATCGCTATCGCGCGCGACTGGAACGGGGATGCGATTCCGCCAGCTTCTATTCAGGCTTCTATGTCGAGCCGGACGAGGATGGTTCGCTCTGTTCGGGGCGGGACGAGTTGCAGGCGCGCAGTGGCGCGAGTTGCGGGATCGACAGCTTCAGGCGGCTGGTGGAAGCGGACGCCGAGGATTGATCGGCAGAAAAACAGCTGCCTTGCCCGGCATATTGCGCGATTTCCTTGACAAGATGGCGATATTTTCGCAAGTCGCGCGCGATTTCCGTCGTGCGGACGCGCAGGACGGCCAACCTCCTGTCCCGGACATTTGAATGACTTTTGCCGATCTCGGCCTCTCCGACGAATTGCTCAAGGCCGTAACCGAGGCGGGTTACGACACGCCCACGCCGATCCAGGCGCAGGCGATCCCGCCGGTGCTGATGATGAAGGACATCATCGGCATCGCGCAGACGGGCACAGGCAAGACCGCCAGCTTCGTGCTGCCGATGATCGACATCCTGGCGCATGGCCGTGCCCGTGCGCTGATGCCGCGCAGCCTGATCCTGGAGCCGACCCGCGAACTCGCCGCCCAGGTGGCCGAGAATTTCGAGAAGTACGGCAAATATCACAAGCTCTCCATGGCGCTGCTAATCGGCGGCGTGCAGATGGGCGACCAGATCAAGGCGCTGGAAAAGGGCGTCGACGTGCTGATCGCGACGCCGGGGCGCCTGATGGACCTGTTCCAGCGCGGCAAGATCCTGCTCAACGGCTGCAACATGCTGGTGATCGACGAAGCCGACCGCATGCTCGACATGGGCTTCATCCCGGATATCGAGGAAATCTGCACCAAGCTGCCGGCGCAGCGCCAGACACTTCTCTTCTCTGCCACCATGCCGCCGGTCATCAAGAAGCTGGCCGATCGTTTCCTGGACAATCCCAAGTCGATCGAGGTGGCGCGCCCGGCAACGGCATCGACCAACATCACCCAGCGACTGGTGAAGGTTGATTCGCGCAAGAAGCGTGAAGCGCTGCGCGCGATGCTGGAAGCCGAAGATGTGCAGAGCGCGGTGATCTTCTGCAACCGCAAGACCACGGTGCGCGAACTGAACAAGAGCCTGCAGCGTCACGGCTTCAAGTCGGGCGAGATCCACGGCGATATCGACCAGGCATCGCGCATCGCCGAACTGGAGCGGTTCCGCGATGGCAGCGTCAATATCCTGGTGGCGTCGGACGTCGCGGCGCGCGGCCTCGACATCAAGGGCGTCAGCCACGTCTTCAATTTCGATGCGCCCTGGCATCCCGATGACTATGTCCACCGCATCGGCCGTACCGGTCGCGCGGGGGCCAAGGGCGTTGCCTATACCTTCGTCGCGGCCGAGGATGCCGAGGCGATCGACAATATCCAGAAGCTGATCGGCACCAAGATCGATTATGTCGAAACGCCGGTCGCGGCTGTGCCTGCGCCGCGCGCGAAGGAAGAGCCGCGCAAGGCCGATCGCGAGGAGCGCGACAATGAGCGGTCCGGTGGCCGCGACGCGCGCCGCAAGCCCGAGCGCAAGGATGAGCGGCGCAGCGACAAGCGGGATGATCGTCGTGACGACCGCCGTGACGCGCCGGCTGCACGGTCAGCGCCGCATAGCCGCCGTCAGGAGCCCGATGATGGTCCGGACGATGGCTGGAACGGTCCGGTGCCCGAATTCCTGAATTTCGGTTTTGGCGGCTGAACGGCGCCACTTTGATTGAAAAGGCCCCCGTCACGCGCAGGCATGGCGGGGGCTTTTTTGTCATGTGACCATGATGGCGCAACGGGAGGGTAAGGCCATGTCCGCAATTCCAGGCGTCGGCGCTTTCGCGATCGTGCCCAGCAATGACGCCGCCCTTGCCCTGGCCTTCTGGGAAAGGCTGGGCTTCGCGCGGGTCGGCGGTGATCACCATTATCATATCATGGAGGGATGGGGGTGCGAGGTGCATCTGACCCAGGCCGGCGCGCCGCCCTGGGATGTGCCGGCGCATAATCCCTTTGGCATCTATCTGCGCACGCCCGATGTGGCGGCGATCGCGGCGCGGGTCGATGATCTGATCATCCGGCCGGGCGGCATTTTGCGCCATCGCGAATGGGGACTGTATGAGGTCGGGATCAACGGGCCGGATGGGCTGCTGGTGCGGATCGGCTGGCCGTCCGAACTGATCGAGGGCGCCTGATTCTACAGCAGTCCCTGCGCACGCAGGCTGCTATGCCCCTGCGCGCCGATGATGATATGGTCGTGGACGCCGATGCCCAGCCGCTTGCCTGCCTCGACGATCTGGCGGGTGATCTCGATATCCTGCTTGCTGGGGGACGGATCGCCCGATGGATGATTATGCACCAGGATCAGGGCTGCCGATCCCAGTTCCATGGCTCGTTTGATGACCTCGCGTGTATATATGGCCGCCTGGTCGATTGATCCGTCACCCATATTCTCGTCGCGGATCAGCATGTTGCGGCTGTTGAGATGCAGCACGCGCACGCGTTCGACATGGAGATAGGCCATGTCGGCGCGCAGATAGTCGAGCAGCGCCTGCCAACTGCCAAGCACCGGTCGTTCCGCCACATCGTTGCGCAGCATTCGCAGTGCGGTGGCCTGGACGATCTTGATCGCGGCGACGCTGGTATCGCCCATGCCGGGCACCCGTGCGATCGCCTGCCAGTCGGCCGCCATCAATCCGCCGATCCCGCCAAATTCGCGCAGCAGCAGCCGAGCCAGCGGCTTGGTGTCGCGGCGGGGGATGGCAAGGGCGAGCAGATATTCGATCAGTTCATGGTCGAGCAGCCCGTCGCCGCCTTCGGCCAGGCGCTGGCGCAGGCGGGCGCGATGACCGGCACCATCCTGGCTCGCGCGTTCGTCCTTTTCGGTCATGCTGGCGATCCCCCATTCCCCGGCAAATGAAGGCTAGGCTTTGCGGATTTCGTGGGCAAGGCTATTTCAAGGGTGGATATTTCCAATGGGTCGGACGTTATGGATGCGTTACGGACCTGAAGTGCGAGCGAAAGTCGGGGTTGGCCAGGCAGATGGAAGACGAGAACGGCGAAGCCGAAATTCGCCGGGGCTGGCTGCGCTGGCTGGGTGTCGGGACGGGTTCGCTCGGCCTGGTGCTGGTCGCGCTGTGGACGCAGCGCGCGCCGATCGCCGAGAATTTCGTCAACCGCGAACTGAACCGGCGCGGGGTTCAGGCCAATTATGACCTGACGCAGGTGGGCCTGCGCACCCAGCGGATCGAGAATGTCGTGCTGGGCGATCCGGCACGGCCGGACCTGACCGCCCGCTGGGTGGAGGTCGACATCGCCTTTTCCGGCGTGACGCCGCAGGTGGCGGCGGTTCGCGCCGGTGGTGTGCGGATGCGCGGCGCCTATCGCGACGGCGTGCTGACGCTGGGCGAACTGGACAAGTTTCGCGATCCTGATTCGACCGCGCCCTTCGCCATGCCTGACCTGCTGCTTCATCTGCGCGACGCGCAGTTGCGGCTGGATACCGATGCGGGGGCGGTCGGCATGCAGATCGATGGCAATGGCAATCTGAAATCGGGTTTCCGCGGCAAGCTGGCCGCTGCCATGCCCAGGGCACGGATGGCCGGCTGTGGCGTGGCCAGGGCCAGCGCCTGGCTGGATGTGGCGATGGTGGACGGCCGGCCGCACCTGCGCGGGCCGATCAAGGGCGATGCGCTCGCCTGCGCGGACATGGCGATGGCTGCGCCGACGGCCGAGATCGATCTGTGGCTGGGCCAGGGGCTGGACCGCTGGAACGGATCGGCCAAGCTGGCGGGCGAGGCGCTCAAGGCGCAGGGCATGTTGCTGGCGGCCCCTGTCGGTCGGATTGAGTTCGACGGTTCGGCCCAGGCCATGGCCGGACGGGCGCGGATCGGCGCGCGCGCCTTTTCCGGTGCCGGCGTGCTGGCGGGGCCAACCGAACTGGCCGGTGACTGGACGCTGCGCGGCGGTGATGCGACCTTTAGCGGTGATCTGACCGCGCGGAACGGGCGGATGGCCGGGCGTGATCCGCTGGCGGCTTTGCGCACGTCGACGGCTGGCATGCCGGTGGCGCCGCTGGCCCTGCGGTTGGCGGATGCGGCACAGCGGGCCGGGGCGGATAATCTGCTGCGGGCGCGGGTGGCGCTGGCGCAGAAGGGCGATGCCGGCAGTCTGGTGCTGACCGATACCGAATTTGCAGCGCGCAGCGGCGCGCAGGTGGCCGTGGCGCGCGAAGGGCGGGTGACGCTGGCCTGGCCGGGCAAGGGCGGCGCAGCGATCGACTGGGCGCTGGACGGCGCGATCACGTCGCAGGGCGGCGGCTTGCCCAAGGCGGCGCTCCGGCTGGCCCGGCGCGCCGGCGGCGGCTTTGGCGGACAGCTGTTCATCGATCCCTATACGGCCGACGGCGCCCGACTGGCGTTCGAGCCTGTCCGATTCGTTGCCGGGCCAAAGGGCGATACGCGCTTCACGACCGCGTTGCGGCTGGATGGGCCGCTGCCCGATGGGGGTGTTCGCGGTCTTGGCCTGCCGATCGATGGCCGGCTGGCGCCCAATGGCGCGATCGCGATCAACGAACATTGCGCGCCACTGACCTTGCTGGAAGCGCGCTATGGCAGCTTCGCGCTGGGGCAGACCCGGCAGACACTCTGCCCGCTGCCCAATTCGGCGCTCTTCGCCATGGGGCCGGGCGGCATGAAGGGCGGTGCGGAGCTTCGCAATGTGGCGCTGAACGGGCGAAGCGGTGACAGCCCGATGCGGCTCAAGGCGGACAATGCCCGTCTGATATTGGGCCAGACCGGTTTCACCCTGGGCAACGCCGATTTCGCCATCGGCCCGGAGGATGCGCCGGTGCGCCTGTCTGCGATGAGCGTCACCGGTGCGGCGACGAAGGATGGTTTTGCCGGCGACATCAAGGGCGCGGGCGGACGGATCGGCACCGTGCCGCTGATCGTCGAGCAAGGGGCGGGCGGCTGGGCCTTTGCCAAGGGGGCGCTGTCGCTCAAGGCGGCGATGCAGGTGCGCGATGCGCAGCCTTCGGTGCGATTCAACCCGCTGTCCGTGCCTGACTTTGCCCTGGCGATGAAGGATGGCCGAATCACCGCGACCGGCACGCTGCAGGTGCCGGGCAAGGGTGCCACGGTGGCGCGCGCCGATATTGCGCATGACCTGGGCAGCGGGAAGGGGCATGCCGACCTGACCGTGCCGGACCTGGGCTTCGGGCCGGGATTGCAGCCGGAGGAACTGACGCCGTTGACGCTCGGCGTGATCGCCAATGTCGCCGGCCGCGTGACCGGCGAGGGGCATATCCGCTGGACCGGTTCCGATGTCAGCAGCGATGGCGTCTTCCGGACCGATCGGCTGGATCTGGCGGCGGCATTCGGCCCGGTCGAGGGACTGTCAGGCGAAATCCGCTTCTCCGACCTGCTCAACATGGTGACGCCGACAGGGCAGGAGGCGCGAATCGCGCTGGTCAATCCGGGCGTCGAGGCACGCAATGGTACGGTGCGCTATCGCCTAGGTGCCGGCCAGAAGGTGCATATCGAGGGCGGCGGTTTCCCCTTTTCGGGCGGTGAACTCACACTGCTGCCCACGACCATGGACTTTGGCGCCGATGTCGATCGCTATCTGACCTTCCGGGTCATCGGCCTCGATGCCGGTGCCTTCATCCAGGCGATGGACCTCAAGAATGTGTCGGCGACCGGAACGTTCGACGGCATCATGCCGCTGATCTTCAATGCGCAGGGCGGGCGGGTCTCCGGCGGCGTGCTGGTCGCGCGGCAGCAGGGCATGGCGCCGCTGATCATGCCGGAGGGCGTGCTGCCGACTATCCCCTGCGACCCCACGCGCCAGTCCGGCGTACTGTCCTATGTGGGGCCGGTGTCGAACGAACAAGTCGGAGTTATGGGCAAGGTCGCCTTCGATGCGCTGAAGGATCTGCAATATAAATGCCTCACCATCCTGATGGATGGCGCGCTGGATGGCGAGATGGTGACCAATGTGGTGTTCAACGGCGTCAACCGGGGCCAGTTGGGCGGGGCGCCGCAGGGGATAGCGAAAAGCTTCGTCGGTCTGCCCTTCATTTTCAACGTGCGGATTTCCGCGCCCTTCCGGGGGCTGATGAAATCCGCCCAATCCTATGTCGACCCGTCGCAGGTGATCCGCGACCAGATTGGCGAGGATGCCCAGCAGAAGATGCGCGCACAAAGCGCGGCCGATCTGCAATCTGGTCTTGCGGTTCAGCCTGCGGCAAGCGAGACTGTGTCAAATACGGAGCCGAAATGAAGATAGCAGCAATCATGATGGCCGGTCTGGCCGCTTCGGCCCTGGGGGGATGCATCCAGGTCAAGGCCCCGGACAAGCCGATCGAGATCAATCTGAACGTGAAGGTCCAGCAGGAGGTCGTCGTCCGTCTGGAGAAAGACGCCA
Source organism: Sphingobium sp. IP1 (assembly GCF_002708645.1). Taxonomy (NCBI): domain Bacteria; kingdom Pseudomonadati; phylum Pseudomonadota; class Alphaproteobacteria; order Sphingomonadales; family Sphingobiaceae; genus Sphingobium; species Sphingobium sp. IP1. The sequence goes on along the minus strand of NZ_NOIW01000058.1, from coordinate 7,343 downwards.
AGGATCTGATTAACAATAACCCGGAGTTGTTCCCGCAATGACACGCAAGTTCATGCTGGCCGCCGCTGTGCTGGGCGGCCTGGTTCTGGCCGGTGCCGCGCAGGCCCAGGGTGGTGCGGCCGCCGCGATCGCCGCCGGTACGGTGGGCGAGCAGGCCGATGGCTATCTGGGCATCGCCGGCACCGTGGGCGCGGATGTGCGGGCCGAGGTCGAATCGATCAACATCAAGCGCCGCGCCGTCTATACCGATCTGGCCGGCAAGCGCGGCGTGACGGTGCAGGATGTGGCGGCCGCAACCGGCTGCCAGACGCTCAGCAGCCGGGTGAAGCCGGGGCAGGTCTATCGCGTCGGCGGTGGTGCCTGGCAGACCAAGGGCGCCGGGGCGATCTCTTTGCCGGCCTATTGCGCCACCGCAGGCCAGTAAAACGCGCGTGGCTGGCGGACTTTGACCGCCAGTTCGTCTGGGCAGGATAATCTCCTGCCCAAGTATAGTTGACTATCCGTCATCCCCTTTCTAAACGGGCCGCGCCTTGACGGGTGCAGCCGCAAGCGCCATGCCGCCTGCCATTGGGTTTCAGCCTGATGGAAGGATTGGCAATGGTTGCGGGTGAACCTGGGCAGGACCCGGCGGGGGAAGATGCGCGGATCGCTTCACTGGAAGCGAGAATTGCGCAGGCGGAACATGCCGAGCAGGTCAGACAGGGGACGAAGGTGCAGCAGGCGGACGATGGTTCGCGTCTGGGCAACAGGGTTCTCGCAGAGCTGATCGGCGGTCTTGTCGGTGGTGCGTTGATCGGCTGGGTTCTCGACCGGCTGCTCGGCACATCCCCATGGCTCCTGCTTGTCTTCCTCGGTCTCGGGATCGTGGCGGCGTTCAGGAACATCATCAGATTGACGACGACGAAGCGTTCCGATCAATAGGGGCGCTTTTGTCTTAGTCCGAATATTAGACGGTACAGGGGTCCAAGTGGCAGAATCCGGCAAAATCGATCCGATGCATCAGTTTGCGATCGAACCGCTGTTCGGTACCGATCACCTGTCCATCGGCGGCTTCAACATCGCCTTCACCAACAGCGCGCTCTATATGGTCGCCGCTGCGGTGGTGCTGTGGATCTTCGTGATCGGCGGCATGAAGCGCGAACTGGTGCCCGGTCGTTGGCAGATGGCGGTCGAATATTTCACCGGCTTCATCAAGAACCTGCTGATCTCGAACGTGGGTGAAGGCGGCAAGAAGTACATTCCCTATGTCTTCTCGCTCTTCATGTTCATCCTGATGGCCAACCTTCTGGGTCTGCTGCCGCTGGGTCTGGTCGGGGTCCACCCCTTCACCTTCACCAGCCACTTCACCGCCACCGGCGTGCTGGCGATCATGAGCTTCTCGATCGTGCTGATCGTGGGCTTCTGGAAGCATGGGCTGCACTTCTTCTCCCTGTTCGTGCCGCACGGCACGCCCCTGCCGATGATCCCGGTCATTTTCCCGATCGAGCTGATCTCGTTCATGGTGCGTCCGTTCAGCCTGGGCCTGCGACTGTTCGTGGCGATGACCGCCGGACACGTGCTGCTCAAGGTGCTGGCCGGCTTCGTCATCAACAGCTCGAATGCTGGCCCCGGTTTCGGTCTGACCGTCGGTGCCGCCAGCTTCGTGCTGATGGTCGGTATCAGCGCACTCGAAGTGCTGGTCGCCGTGATCCAGGCCTATGTGTTTGCGCTGCTGACCTCGGTCTACATCAACGACGCCGAAAACCTGCACTGAGTTTTCGTACATTCTTCAACGCTTAATTGGTTTAGAAAAAGGAGTTTAGAACATGGACGCAGAAGCCGCAAAGCTGCTCGGTGCTGGCCTGGCCGCGATCGGTGCGGGCATTGCCGCCCTCGGTGTGGGCAACGTCTTCAGCTCGTTCCTCGAAGGCGCGCTGCGCAATCCGGGTGCCGCTGACGGCCAGCAGGGTCGCCTGTTCATCGGCTTCGCGGCCGCCGAACTTCTGGGTCTGCTGGCGTTCGTTATCGCCATGATCCTGGTCTTCGTGGCCTAAAGATCGACGGGGCGGGCAGCCTGGCTGCCTGCCCCTTGACGACCGCCCCCTTTTCGGACGGATAAAAATGCCTCAAATCGCGCAAATCGCCGATACCTATGCTTCCCAGATCTTCTGGCTGCTGCTGACGTTCGGCTTCGTCTTCTTCGTCATCGGCCGCGGCATGGTGCCCAAGGTGCAGGCGACGGCCGACGCGCGCGACGCGAAGATTTCGGGTGATCTCGATGCTGCCAAGGCAGCCTTCGCCCGCGCCGATGAAGCGGAAGCGGACTATCGCGTCCGTGATGCCGAAAGCCGCACCGCCGCCCAGGCGACGCTGGCCAAGGCGAAGGCGGATGCCGCCAAGGCTTCGGAAGCGAAGCTGGCTGCCGCCGATGCGGAGATCCAGGACAAGATCGGCGCTGCCGAAGCCCGGATCAAGACCGCCACGGATGCCGCCATGGCACAGATTGAAACCGTCGCCGCCGATGCGGCGCGCGACATGGTCGTCCGGATTTCCGGCGTGGAAGCGTCGGACGAAGCGGCCCGCAACGCAGTAAAGGCGGCACTGGCTCATGGCTGAGGCAGCAGTAGAGCATAGCGAGGCACAGGCCCCGCACCTCAATCAGGCAATCCACGCCGAAGGCATGGAGCCGGTTGGCACCGTGGCGCATGAAGGCGTCGCGCCGCATACCGATCCCAAGGCGGTTGGCATGGACGCGACGGCCTGGGTCAGCCTGGCGATGGCGGTGTTCATCGTCATCCTGCTGATCAAGAAGGTGCCCAGCCTGATCGGTGGCGTGCTGGATGGCCGGATCGCCCAGATCAAGGAACAGCTGGCCGAAGCATCGAAGCTTCGTGCCGAAGCCGAAGCGCTCAAGGGCGAATATGAAGCCAAGCTGGCCGCTGCGGCCGGCGAAGCCGACGCCATGCGCAAGTCGGCCGAGCATGAAGCCGAAACGCTTCTGTCCGATGCCAAGGTGCAGGCTGCCGATCTGGTCGCCCGTCGCCAGAAGATGGCGGAAGACAAGATCGGTGCGGCTGAGCGCAGCGCACTCGCCGACATTCGTGCCAAGGCGGTGAAGGCCGCTACCGGCGCTGCCGCCGCCCTGATTGCCGAAGGCCATGATGCCAAGGCGGACAAGGCGCTGGTCGATGATGCGATCAAGGGTCTTGGCCCGGTCGCCTGATCGAAACAGGCAGAATTAGCAAAGGGTCGGCACCGAAAGGCGCCGGCCCTTTTTGTTTGGCTTCAGGCTGGCGTGCCGACGATCCATTCGGATCGCAGCATCCGCATGATCGCGGTATCCCATCGCGCATCGCCGACCCGGACGGAGGACAGGCGGACGCCTTCGGTCACGAAGCCCAGCCGTTCATAGCTGCGGATGGCGGGCAGGTTCCAGGCATAGACATTGAGTTCCAGTCGCTCGACGGCGTCGAAGGCAAAGGCGCTGGCGAGCGCAAGGCGCAGCATCGGCACCGCCAGACCCCGGCCCCGCGCATCGGGCGCGATCACGACCCGGCCCAGCGTGGCATTGCCGTTGCGCCAGTCGAAGGCGATCTGGACATGGCCGACCAGTCGATCACCGTCCTGCGCCATCCAGCACAGGCGTGCGGGCGGATCGCTGCGTCCTTCGTCCAGCATCGCGGCCATCTGCTCGTCGGACAGCGGGAAATGGACATAGGGTCCGCCCCACTGAACGACATCCGCGTCGCTGCCAAACCAGCCCGACAGGGTGGAGAAATGATCGGGGGTGAAGGGAAGGAGGGCCAGCATCCAGTTGGGATAGAGCGCCGGCTGACGAGCGCCACGGCCGATCGCGGCAAAGTGGCGCCCTATAGGAAAAGGGCGACCTTTCGGCCGCCCTTCCTTGAAGCGATCAGGCCGCCAGCGTGGCGTTGTCGATCACGAAGCGATATTTGACGTCGCTCTTCTGCATGCGGGCATAGGCATCCTCGATATCCTGGATGCGGATCATCTCGATATCCGCAACGACGCCCTTTTCGGCGCAGAAATCGAGCATTTCCTGCGTTTCGGCGATGCCACCGATCAGCGAGCCGGCGATCGAACGGCGCTTGAAGATCAGCGCGCCGACATTGGGCGAGGGGTGGGCATGCTCGGGCACGCCGACCAGCGTCATCGTCCCGTCGCGCTTCAGTAGGGTGGTGAAGGCGTCGAGATTATGGCTTGCCGCAACCGTGTTCAGGATGAAGTCGAAGCTGTTGGCATGGGCCTGCATTTCCTCGGCATTGCGCGAGACGACGACTTCGTCGGCGCCCAGGTCCAGCGCGTCCTGGCGCTTGGATTCCGAGGTGGTGAAGGCGACGACCTTGGCGCCCATGGCATGGGCCAGCTTGATGCCCATATGGCCCAGGCCGCCAATGCCGACGATGCCGACCTTCTGGCCGGGGCCGACCTTCCAGTGGCGCAGCGGCGAGTAGGTGGTGATGCCCGCGCACAGCAGCGGCGCCACCGCGGCGAGTTGGTCGGCGGGGTGGCTGATCTTGAGGACGAACTTGTCCTTCACCACGATATTCTGCGAATAGCCGCCCAGCGTGTGGCCCGGCGCGTCGTCGGTCTTGCCATTATAGGTGCCGACAAAGCCGCTCTCGCAATATTGCTCCAGCCCTTCGTCGCAGGAGGGGCAGCCCTGGCAGCTGTCGACCATGCAGCCGACGCCGACCGTGTCGCCGACCTTGAAGGCGCTGACATGATCGCCAACGGCGGTCACATGACCGACGATCTCATGGCCGGGAACGCAGGGATAGAGGGTGCCGTCCCATTCGGAACGGACCTGGTGCAGGTCCGAATGGCAAACGCCGCAATAGGCGATATCGATCGCGACATCATGCGGACCGACGGCGCGGCGTTCGATGTCGAGGGCTTCGAGCGGCTTGTCGGCGGCGTTGGCGCCATAGGCTTTGGTGGCCATGGGGATGTCCCTTTGCTTGAGGTTCGCGGTGTGCAGGGCAGACATGCCCCTCCGCTGCTATTCTTGGATGGGCGCGGGCCGTGGGACGGCCTGTGCCTATCCCATGTAGGAAGTCGACAGGCTGTTGATTAGGCCGGCTTTCGGTAACACAGCCATGAATGGCAATCATGAATGGCGATGTTGGCCGCCCTTTGTTCCACACCGCCATTGCGATCCGCGCCGGTGCCGCTATCTCTGCGGCCATGTCGCAGCCGCAATCCCCCGACCGTTTCAACGAAGACAAGGCGACCTATACCGTCACCGGCAGCCAGCCCGATATCGATGCGGGCGTGGAAGCGATCCGCACGACGCTGAAGACGCTGCCGACCCGGCCCGGCGTCTATCGGATGCAGGATGCGCGCGGCGACGTCCTCTATGTCGGCAAGGCGCGGGCGCTGAAGAACCGCGTGGCCAACTACACCCAGGTCGACCGGCTGCCCAACCGGCTGCGGCGCATGGTGGCGCAGACCCGCAGCATGACGATCGTCACCACCAACAGCGAGGCCGAAGCGCTGCTGCTGGAGGCGCAACTCATCAAGCGCTACCGCCCGCCCTATAATGTCCTGCTGCGCGACGACAAAAGCTTTCCCTTCATCCTGCTGCGCGAGGATCACGCCTTTCCCCGCGTGCAGAAGCATCGCGGCGCGCGCAAATATAAGGGGCGCTATTATGGCCCCTTCGCCAGCGCCGGATCGGTGACGCGGACGATTAACGCACTGCAGAAGCTGTTCCTGCTGCGGTCCTGCACCGACAGCTTCTTCGCCAATCGCTCGCGGCCCTGCCTGTTGTATCAGATCAAGCGCTGTTCGGCGCCCTGCGTCGATCGCATCGACACGGCCGGCTATGCCGAACTGGTGCAGGACGCACAGGATTTCCTGGGCGGCAAGTCAACCGCCGTGCAGCAGAAGCTGGGCGCGGCGATGGAGGCTGCGGCCGAGGCGCTGGATTTCGAACAGGCAGCGATGATCCGCGACCGGCTGAAGGCGCTGACCTTCATCCAGGGATCGCAGGCGATCAATGCCGAGGGGCTGGGCGACGCCGATATCTTCGCGCTGGCGGAGAAGGGCGGATCGATGTGCATCCAGGCCTTCTTCATTCGCGGCGGCCAGAATTGGGGCCATCGCAGCTTCTTCCCGGTCCACACCAATGATGTGGCGACCGAAGAGGTGCTGGAAAGCTTCATGGCGCAATTTTACGAGGAAGTGCCGCCGCCCAAGCTGATCCTGACTGACCGTGAGCCGGCGGAATGCGAACTGATGGCGCTGGCGCTGAGCGAAAGGCTGGGCAGCAAGGTGCGGATCGAGGTGCCCCAGCGCGGCGAGCGCACGCGCCTGATCAAGCAGGCGCAGCGGAATGCGGTGGAGGCGCTCGACCGGCGCTTGGCCGAGACCACGACCCAGGCCAAGATATTGGACGAGATGGTCGAGGCCTTCGGCTTGGACGGCGTACCCGACCGGATCGAAATTTACGACAACAGCCATATCCAGGGCGCCCATGCGTTGGGGGCAATGGTGGTTGCCGGGCCGGAGGGCTTCCGCAAGAACGCCTATCGCAAGTTCAACATGAAGAACCCCGAAATCTCGAACGACGATTTCGCGATGATGCGCGAGATGTTCGAGCGGCGCTTCGGCCGGGCCGCGCGGGAGGACCCCGATCGCGACGGCGGCGAATGGCCGGACCTTGTGCTGATCGACGGCGGCAAGGGGCAATTGTCGGCGGCGCGGGCGATGCTGGAGGATATGGGCATCGAGGATGTCTGCATGATCGGCATCGCCAAGGGGCCGCATCATGGCCGCGACGGGCGCGAGGTATTCCACCTGATGGATGGCCGGGAGGTGAGTTTCCCGATCAATCATCCGCTGCTCTTCTACATGCAGCGCCTGCGCGATGAAGCGCATCGCTTTGCCATCGGCGCGCATCGGGCGAAGCGCAGCAAGGCGATCACCGTGTCGTCGCTGGACGAGGTGCCGGGCATCGGCCCGGCCCGGAAAAAGGCGCTTCTGATGCATTTCGGGACGGCGCGGGCGGTGCGGGATGCTGCGCTGGAGGATCTGCAACGGGCACCCGGCGTGTCGAAGGCGGTCGCGCAGCAGGTCTATGATTATTTCCACGGCTGAAAAATGTGACGATAACGCAATGATTTTTGCTGGCTCATAAGTGTCGCGTTAACAATTGTTGGTGATGTTTCCCCAGCCGATCGGCGGGGGAGACAAGAGTGGGGAACAGGTGGGGGCTTGCGGCTGCGCAATTGGCGACAGTCGCTTTTCTGATGATGGCGGGTGTTCTGGCGCCGCCGGCGCGTGGCGACATGCTCGCCATTCCCCTGACAACGGCCAGCGGCCATGGATTGGCGGCGGGG
>NZ_NOIW01000057.1:0-37243 GCF_002708645.1 Sphingobium sp. IP1 | reverse complement strand
CCGCCCTGCCCGCGCCAGTCGAAGCTGGTCACCGCCCAGCCCCGCTGCGCCCAGTGGTGGATCACCTCCAGATATTTCTCGATCATGTCGCCACGACCGTTGAGGATCAGCATCCGGCCACGGGTGCCAGCACCCAGCCGATAGCGGCGGATCGGCCAGCCGTCGGGGGCCTGCCAATAATCGAGCAGCCCCCCCATCGGCCAGGCGCGACGGTCAAGGGCGGGCGACGGGAAGATCGGCGAATCCATGGGCCATGGTTACGGTTTGGTTAACCACATGGGCAAGTCCTCGGGTGAGAAATAGGGGGTTTGAAGGAGTTTGAAGGTTTCGCTTCCGTTCTAATTGCGTTTCCGCTGCCACTTGAGCATGGCCGCCTGTCCCAGCTTTTTCTGCGACCGCTGCCGCGCATAATATTCCACCATCTGGAGCGACTGTCCGCTGATAGCCGCCGTCTCGCCGGTGCTGCAGCCTGCTTCCAGCAGCGAGTTGACCGCGTTCTTGCGCAGGCCGTGCGGTACCACCTTCACCGGTGCGCAGACCGCCTGGATGGCAAGCCGGATCTTGTTGTTCTTCCCTTCGGTCGGTTTGCCGGGAATGATCGTGGACAGGCTGCGCTCATGACGCGACAGTTCCTTCGCCAGTTCGGCGTGGATCGGGATCTCCAGCGCCTTGCCCGTCTTCTTCTGGGTTAGCGAGATCGTGTCGCCAACGATGTCGCGCCAGGTCAGCGCCGCGACGTCGCCGATACGCTGCGCGGTGTAGTAGAGCAGGTGAACGCACAGGCGGACAAACCCGTCCTCGCTCGCCAGCGCTTTCGCCAACACTTCGTCGGGCCACGGCTGGTGCTCGCCCGTTGCCATCTCCTCGATGTCGGCGAAGGGATCGTTCGTCACATGCCCGCGCCGACGCGCCCAGCTATAGGCGGCGCCACCCGCGCGCTGCACCATGTTCGCCGCCCCCGGCCGGTCCGCCATCTTGTCGAGCAGCAGGACGATATCCTTGCGCTCAAGCCGCTGGGCCGGGGCAGTGCCGAGCTTGTCGACAAGTTCGCCCTGATAGAGCTCGTAGAGTCGCTTCGTCGAGGCAGCCTTCTTCTTGAAGGTCTCACTTGCCTGGTAAAGGTCGATCAACGCCTTCAGCGTCAGTTCCGCCTTCACGTTCGCCCGCCGCGTGCGATGCCCCATCAACGCGGCATAGGTTCCGCCGAAATTGCGGTCGCTTGGCGCAGGCAGCTTTTTCCAGACAGGCTTGCCCTTTTCGTTCACCTGTCCGGTGTCGAAATAGTAGTAGAATCGTCCCTTGGCTTTCGTCCGTTTGACGTAGGGGATGGCCTTACCCTTGGGCATATAGCTTCGTTCCCTTGCGCCAGTCATCCGGCGCATCAGTTTCACCGGTCAGGCGCTCCAGATAGGCGTCGATCTCGGCGCGGCTCCAGTGGAGACTATTGCCGAGGACGACAGGATGCGGAAGGCGCCCGCCCGCAATTTCGCGCTCGATCTCGGCGGCGGACAGCTCCAGATAGGCACATACGGATGCCTTTTTGAGCATCCTCGGCCAGAATGGCGCCTGCCCGCCCACGCTGCGTTTGCTCATGATGAGGGTTCCTTCGCTGGCTCCGGAACGAGCGCGATCATGTCCCCGATCGTCTGGGCTGAAAGGGCGGCCTCGTCGTCGACCTCCTCGCCACGGATGATCTGGAGATGGTAGGCAATCCACAGTCGGCGGAAGGGCGTGGCCACCAGCGGCCGGTTATCAACCGCCTGGTTGAACGGGATGTGAAGGTGCGCCGCAACGATAGTGCGGGCCGCCCGCAACTGGAGCTGGCCAGCCCGGAAGGCGATCGACATGAATTCGGCTGGTGGCACCTCGCCATCAGCGTTGCAATCGCGGCACCAGCCTGGCTTGGCACAGCTGCCCGCCATCCAACGACCATCAGCCTGCAGATACTCGTGGCGCACGTCGATCCAGTCGCGGCGCACCCGGACACCGTCACGCATCAGAACGGCTCCATGTCGTCGAGGCCGTGGATTGGGCAGTCATTGGACATGTGCGTCGGCGGCGCCTGGCAATTGCACACGGCTGGCTTAATCCAGCCATGCTGACGGAGGTGGCTCTCAGCGCCGAACATGGACGCATGAAGGAAGCCGAACGTCTCGCCTGCCTCGCCTAGGGCTTGCGCGAGCATCTCCCCACCTTTCATCATCGAGCTCAGCAGCACCTCGGCTTGAAGCGCGCGCTCCTCCAATGCGTTGTAGGAGCCTTTGAACCCATCCGGCCCAAGGCTTTCCAGCGCTTCGAGGATGGCCTTCGCCTTCTTGAGCGACGTCGCGCGCCGCTGTTCGTCCATTTTCCGCGTACGCTCCGATTCGCGTAGCACGCGACGGCCGGCAGCACGCAGCGCTGCGCGATCTGCCCAAGCGGGAGGGTCGATGATGCCGGCGATGGTCTGGGCCAGATCATTTTGCATGAGCCAGCACCTCCATGACGTCGGCCGGCACCCGGAAAAGTCCCAGCGCACCCTTGCACGGCACCGGCGTCTTGAGCGCAACCGGTTGGGCAAGCTTGATGCCCACCGGCCCGAAGAACCACGGGCTGTTGCTCTGCTCGACCGAACCCAGAAGTTCGATGCTGCCGACGATCGCCCCGCAGCCGTTCTTCATTTCGGTCCAGCTGCCCATATCGGGGCGCGGCTGGTCCCATGCTGGCGATGCCATGTAGCAATGACGAACCTCGTCCCACCAAGTTTCCTGCACCTCCTTCGTGCTCCACCAGGAGCTGGCATGCAGCCAGACGCGGCCCCGGTAATGCCAGTGGCGCGGCCGGTTCTCGATATCCTTGCCTAGGTGAAGGATAGCCGTCCACCAAGGCGCGCGGACGCTTATGGCGCGGTCGGGGATCACGCTTGCCCGCCAATCGAGCGGCGAAACGCAACGCCCGCGTCTGTAACGACGATGAACCGATCCCGCCCGTCCTCGCCGCGGCGACGCTCGACGAAGCCGTGCCCCTCCAACACGTCGAGTGCCCGCGATACCACGGGCTTAGAGACGTTAAGCGACATCGCCATGTCCCGCACGCGGAGCGGGTAGCGCTCGCTCATCGCGACGCCCATGATGGCGAGCTGGCGCGGCGTGATCTCGATATACTTGGGCGACCGAACGAAGGTCACCGCCTGGTCGAACAGGTCAGCCATGGGGCAGAAGCTCCATTTCAAGCATGTAGGGAAGACAGGTGGCCGGCCGGCGCCGCACGCAGCGCGCCATTTTCTCGATGTCGAGCAGCTCGTCGCGCCCGTTCCACACCCATTTCGCAATGGCCTCGGCAGCGCCAAGGGGATCGTGGATCAGATGCTCAAAGGGCATGTTGTAGAATCGGCCATCGCCGATACGGATCACGGCCTCGCGCGCGCGGCCAGTGTCGCGTCGCACGCTGTGCTCCATCGCCCGCCGCGCCCTCCGGTCGCTCCGCTCGCCGATCAGCTTGAGCATGCTCTTTGCCTGCTCGGCTGGATGCCGGGTCAGAAATATCGTGCGGTAGCTCAAGCCGATCGGCGGCTGGTGCAGATGCGGATTCAGCAGTTTGACGGCGTGCCCAGGGCAGCGGGCGAAAAACTCGCGCTGCGCGTCGATCGCCGGCAACTCCGCTGTCACGCGATCTTCGAACGCTGGATACGTCCCTATCGTCTGCACGTCGGCTGCGCTCAGCATCTGCATGACAAGCGACGATCCGCAGCGGCCGAGGCCGGCGACGAGGATGACGGGCTTAGTCATGGGCCAGCTCCGGACGCTCGTGAGCGCATTTCGGGCAGGCGGCGCGCGCCATCAGCATCGCCGCCTTGTCGAGCGGCGTCGGGAGATGAGCGACGATCCACTCGTGCCTGCAGGCGTTGCTACCGCAGCGCGCGGTGATGACGTTTGGGCCGCCAAGGTCTGGTTGGCCCAATTGCTGCAGCGTGAGATTATCTGACATGCGCTGCCTCCGGCATTGCATCGTGGAGCGCGCCGTCGAGGAAGCGTCCCGCCTTCTTCCTGCCGATGGGGTGCATGGCAGCGGCCATGCGTGCGTAGCGGTCCTCGCCATCCTCAAAGGTGCACCATCGACGGCGATGCAGGTTGAGGCGCACAGGCTCTGCCGTTCGCTGCCCCTCAGCAGCCCACGCGCCCCACTGCTTGAACAGAAAGGCGATCCCGACCGCTGCGCACTGATCGCGCAGGCTACGGGCCCAGTCGGGATGCATCGGCCGGGCACCCGGCCCGCTCTCGCCGCCGGCAACGACCCAATGGGGCAAGGCGGCGTGGGCAAGGATGTCGAGATGGCCGAGGAGCGGCTCGGCACTGACCCAGCGAACGGCCGCCGGCACCTGCGCCAAGACAGACCAGCGCTCGTCATAGTGCTTCTGATCCTCGGCGGAGATGCCAAGCCACACATTGGGCATCGGTTCGCCGGCCAGCAATCGAAAATCGGCGGTGAACTCGTTGCCATGTCCGATAGCGGCGGCTGGCCACGCGTTGACGATATCGCTCACGCGGCGTGCCTGGTCCGGCGCCGACAGGTAACGACGCATACGGTCGGCACGCTTCGTCAGCACCTGGAACGTGTGCTGTGGGCACATGGCCATGATGGCGAAGCACTGATCGATCCATTCGTCAGGCACGCTCTCGTGGAAAAGGTCGGACGTCGAGCACACGAAGATGCGACGCGCCTTCTTCCAACGCAGCGGCTGGGCGAGCTCGTTCGCGTCGAACCGAGTGACACCCGTCCAACGATGATCCTTGCCAGACGGCGTCGTGACGATCTGCGCTAGGCCCTCGCCCCACATGCCCGGCTGCGAGAAGCGCGCGGCCATGATCTCGGCATAGCAGTTGATGCAGCCGTGCGACGCGCGCGAGCAGCCCTTGACCGGCGTCCAGCTCGCGTCCGTCCATTCGATTGAGGTGCGATCAGCCACGGCGGCGTCCTTTCACCCGACCAGTGCAGATTTCGAAGAACAGGCCCAACCACTCGACCGCGATCGACCAGCCCACGACCTCGTTTGAGATGGCCTCAGGATCGCTGAGCGAACCGCCGCCCCAAGGCCCAACGCTGATGTGCGGGATCATAAATCGGATCACGGCCGCGCCACCGGCATGATCGGCATGTCAGTCCAGGCCAGATGCGTGACGAACTGATCCGATATAGGCTCAAACGTCACGTCGCCGTCCGCGCCCTCATAGCGCTCGAACCAGCCCGAACTGGTGCCATCGGCGGCGCAGACCTCAGCCCTACGACCTTCCTCGTCCCAATCGAGATGGACGCGGTTGAGATAGTAGATCTCGCCAGACGCGACGCGTGCCAACCCGTCATTGCTCTTCCAGCATGCGATGACGCGCAGTTCGCGCCCTTCATCCACGCACGGCGGCTGGTCCATAGGGTGCCAACGCTCGGCGAAGTAGGAAATGACGCGCTCGGCTGCATCGCGCTCCTCGGTGCCGGGCGCCTCGAAATCGCCGCCCGTCTCGTCAGCGATCAGGCCTGCGACGTGCTCGACGAGATCAGGACCTGGAGCAGCGAGGAGAACGGTGCGTGCCGCCGCGATGAGCACGGACAGGTCATCGCGATCGATCTGCCGGATCGAGCCGAGCCCCACCTTCGTATCCAGAGCCTCTCCGGCCAGCTCGATCACGCCGGACAGCACATGCTGGTCAATGGCAGAGGTCATAGCGGCAATCCTTTCAACATCGCGTCACGCGCGGCGTTCAGCACCGCCATGTCCCCGCCCTCGCCCGCACGGTCGGGATGCGCCGCTTTCGCAAGCTCGCGGTGGGCTGCGACGATTTCGTCGCGGGTGTAGATCCGTCCAGGCACATCGAGCCCGAGCAGCTGGCCAGGCGTCTTGTCCCCGAACATCTCGGGCGACGGCAGCGCGACGAACCCGGTAAAGGTCTGGCGCACGATCTGCAGGCCGCCATGGCGGGCCTCGACCACTCGCGCCTCAAGCACGTGGTGGATCGCCTGCAGGTTGTGTTCTATCTTCGGATATCGATCGACGGCGATGCAGCGCTCGCTACCATCCCACAGGAACCAGACTGCGACGCCAGGATCACGCGGGCTCCGATCGCCCAGCGTGTAGTTAGTCGAGATGACGATGTTGCTGACCGTCTTTCCGGTAGCCTCGCCGAATCGACGGAGCGAATTGCTCACGTTCTTGAGCGCCGGGTCGAGTGCCGTCTTGAATTGCGATGCACCGCGGCGGCCGGCGTCGGTGCGCGGGATGCCGATCGGCCATGCAAGGGGATATGCCTGCGCCATTATGCCGCCGTCCTATTGCTAGCGAGGGTGCTGGACCGACCGGCCTCGACGGCCGGCCCAGCTATTGGGGGGTAGGTGACGCCGGGAGCGTGGCGTCCGAGGCTTTGGGGGCTCGTCAATTCATGTGCTCCGCAGGCGCGCCACCGCCGTTGCGGGCAAAGTCACCAAGCGTGCGGATCAGCAGGCCAACAAAGGCCTGCGCGCCGTCCAGGTCGAAGCGGGCGAACAGCGCCTCGCGCTCCCCGGTGTGGAGCGACACGAACAGCATCGGCTCACCTTCGACCACATCAACGCCGACACCAGCAGCGCCCGCATCATCTTCGATCCCGCCCGAAGACAGGCGCTCCAGCACCATCGGCTTGACCGTCTCACAGCGCATCAAGGTCATGACCGGTCGCGCGAGGTGAATATTGGATGACATCAGCGCTTCCTCTGCGACTGGGGGATGATGCGCGGCAGCGGCTTGCGCTGATCGGCGGCGACATGGACCTGACCCCAATGGTCACGCCCTTTCCGTGGGAGCGGCTCGAGCTCCTTGCCGCGCGGCCGGCCGATCACAGCCCTGCCTCGTGCTTGAGGCGATCGCGCTCGGCCATGACGAACGGGCGCCACATCTCGGGTACGTCGCGCCAGTGCTTCGTCCAGAACTGCTCCGCCCGTCCGTCGAGCATCGCCTTCGGCAAGCCTTCGATCAGTTCCTTGACCACGAGCGGCTGGCGGAACGCCGGCGCCAGGCCGATGCCGGAGTTATTGGGCGGCGGGAGCAATTCCTGCGCCCGCCGCCCTGCGACCCGAACGGGCTCTCCCGTCGGCTGGTTATTCATGCGATCGAACAGGTTGCGCAGCGCGCGCTCAAGTTCGCCGATTCCTGCGCCGGTCCAGCACTTCCACACATGCTTGCCGTTGCGCTCGTAGCTCTCGCACTCGGCCCAGACAGCCGGCAGCTCATAGAGGTAGCGACCGATGCCCCACATGACGGCGGCACGCTTGAACGCGCCCGAAAGCCCGCCCTTCTCGCCTTCCATCGCCGTCGCGCCCGCGCCGTCGCTCTTCGACACCCAGCGCGTGCCCATGTCGATCGCAATGGTCGCGATCACACGGCCTGCCGCCGTCTCGGAAAAGCTGCTCTCCCAGCCGGCCGGGCCACACACATCGTCCAGCCGGTTCTGCACCGAGCGCGACGTGATATAGCACAGCGCCATCGCGCGGCGGCCGTCACGGGACACCTGCTGCGCACGCCAGCTATGCTCATTGGGCGCGAACGGCGCCTGCAGGGCGGCGAGGTCAACCACGGCTGGCGCTCCACGCTTCCAGGGCCTCAAGCGCCTGCTCACGGGCGCCGGCCTGCGCGATGGACAATTCCTCGCCCGACGCCGTCTGCGCGTCGATCGTCACACTCATCACGCGATCCAGCGCGCGAGCGAGCAAGGTCGCCACCGCCCCGCCGCCAAGGACGGTCGGCTGGTCAGCAAGGGCGGTCTTTACAGCGCCCACGACGCGAAGCTCCGGGCGATGGCGAAGAAGAGCAGGCCGATCGAGATCACGCCAGCCGCGACCATCACGACTTCGTGCCACAGCTGCTTGTGCCAGATGCGCGAGATCAGGCGGGCGCGATACTCGGCCGTGCCAGGCGTGAAGGCCGGCGAGGCAGCGACGCGCGTGAGGAACTGCTCCGCCCAGTCAGCGGCGTCGTCGCAGTCCTCGGGCATGCCGAAGCGCTGCGCCTGCGCCTCGAGCAGGCGGTAGGCCGTGCTGAAGGACGAGAAGGTTGCAGCGTCCGACACGTCGCCGAACGACAAGACGTGCTGCCAAAGATGATCAAGCCGGTCGAGCGCGGCCGTGTCCGTCGCGTTACGGACGGGCACCGACGCCAGCGCCCCAAAGGGCGAAGGCGCGGTGCAGAATGCGGTAGATGCAGTGTGCGACGACATTCGTCCCTCCCGGTTGTTACGGGAAGGAGATTACGGTTATCGTAATTAAACGTCAATACGGTTTTCGTAATTTATTGAAGGCTGGCGGTGAGGCATGCTGGGTGGCGCTAAAGGAGTAGCTTATGCGTTCGTCAACGGTCGTCGCCATACTGCCCATCGCAGCCTGTGTCGCGGCAGCTTCGTACTATCAGTACGACTATGCGAAGCATGGGGAAGACACGGAGATCAACGAGCGTATTGAAGAACGGCGTGACGCTGCCAGTTGGGCCGATGCAGCGAACCGTGCTGAGCAATCTTGGGAGGAGTGCCGATCTCAGCATTCGTATCTGGAATGCAATGAATGGCCGAAAAGAAGGCGTGCTGCCTTCTACAAATCCATAAACGACGATACGGGATGGTATGGCGGGGGGCCTAGAATTGAATACATCCCGACAAACCGGGACCGCCGAAACGAGTGGCTCGGATGGCTCGCCATCTCTCTCATTTTCGCGTTTACGATCCGCAAATTTGCCCGAGAATCCTCCCCAAGCTGGTGACCATTCTCAACTATAAATGGGGAAGGGTTGCAGTCACAGCGCGACAACCGTTACGGATAAGAACATATCAAGAACAATGATTCGGTGGGTTTGTGTCGAGATCCTACGTTTATCGAGCAGTGTGCTTAGGCAGGCCCATTGGGCCATGGCGTAGCAACATCCATCAAGCGCGTGCTGATTTGATTGAAGAAGGCCTCGGCGAGTACAGTGAGTGGAGCCGCACCTTTTACACCACCATTCCTGGCGATATTCAGTCAGCAATTAAGGCCAACGCACGATCTGCCGCTTAATCACATCCGCGATGCACGCCAAATGACGCGACCAACGACGCGGAAATCTCCGCCGCTGATCGGCATTTCACGATGAGACGGATCACTCGAGCATGGGACTAAGCGAGCAGGGCTTTCCTGGTATTGCTTAAATGTCGTCTCGCCGTCCGCATTCTGCACAACGTAAAATCGACCCGGCCACAAGTCGAGGTCGGCTGGATCGACGATAATCATGGCTCCGTCCGGGACATGAAGATCCATGGAGTCGCCCACCACCCTCAGGGCGTACGCACTGGAGGGCATACTTGGATCGGGGGACGGTATCGAGCGCCGCGATTGACGGACAGCTTCACGCCAATTCCCTCCCGGCACCTCACCTAGAAGTGGAATTGGGCGCGCCGCAGGTGGGCGATCCTCTTGCATTCCAAGCCAGTCGACTAGCTTAGGCAATTCATGCGGCTGGATGCGGCGCTGCCCTTGCAGCATTTCAGCAATCCTGGGCGGCGCGATCCCTAAGTGATCAGCCAGAGCCTTCTGCGTGAAGCGCTTTTCTGCAACCTGCAGCTTAAGTTCGGCAAGAATCTCGTCATGGCTCAACATGACGGCACATTGCGGAAATCGTAATCCGGGGTCGATAACGGACATCGTAATCATCTCTTGTTTTGAATTACGGTTATCGTAATATATCAGCATGCAGAAGGCAGCTGACATCATAGACGCGCTTGGCGGCACCAGTGCTGTCGCCCGAGCCTTGGAGATAACCCCTTCAACGGTATCAAGCTGGAAAACCAGTGGCAGGATACCTCGCTGGAGGATGCCACTCGTGGAAGCCCTTGCGCTAAAATTGGGCGCTAATCTGACTGACAAGCAGCATGCGGGATCGCCGGAAACGACGATCTCAGAACTCTAACGTGATGAGTTAGCTCGCATGCAGAACCTCAGAACAGGGCGGAATACTGGCCCGCCGCTTGATTGCTGCACCAGCTAACACTTCGGTCTGACACCTGCCAAGCCGTTTCGTTTTATTTTTGTCCTTCCGGGGAGAGTGGAAATGGGCACCTTCTTCATTTCGCTGGCATGTAGCGCTGTCGCTTTCACAATCGGCATTGGCGTGGGCGGTCTGTTCACGGTGCTTCGCATCGACCGTCACAACGACGAGGCTCTCAAGGCTGAGAGCGAGGCGCAATGACCGCCCGCGCCACTGTCCATATCGGCGACGCCACACTCTATCTGGCCGACGCATACCAGCTGCTGCCTACACTCGGCTGGTTCGACGTGCTCGTGATGGACCCGCAATATGAGTTCGACAATTCGGGCGGCGGAGCGTTCCGCGCAGCACGCGGCGCCAGCGACCAGATCGTAGAGGAAGGGCTCGACCAGGGCTTTGATCATACGATCATCAACCCACTGATGTGCGGCGCTGTCGTCAGCTTCTGCCACAACGACCAACTGCCCGAGCTGCTGCCCTATCTCAATGGCAGCTTCCATCGCTGCGTCGTCAATTTCTGGGCGAAGCCGAACCCTTCGCCGCATCGGAACAAGCATTATCTGGCTGACACCGAGCCCTACATTCACGCGTGGAACCGCGAGTTCCCGCCTGTCGGCGATCATCATGACATGCATCGCTGGATCAGCGCCGGGTCGCAGCCCTCGAAACTCTACAGCCACCCCACGGTGAAGCCCGACGCGGTGATGTCGAAGATCGTGAAGAATGTGGGCGGCCGGACAATTTGTGATCCGTTCATGGGCACCGGCTCGACCGGCGTCGCTGCGATGCGCGCGGGCAAACAGTTCACCGGCATTGAGTGGAACGAAAAGCATTTCCGCACCGCCGTGGAGCGGATCACCGACGCATATCGAGAAGACGGGAGGGACGCCGCATGATCTGGCCCTTCAGGCGCAAGAAGCGCCCGACAGGACAATTGCCGCCGATCAACGAGGATTGGCGTGTAGGCGACCTCGCCGCGTGCATCATGAATGGCGGCTGGACCGGCGGGGTCGGGCCGACATACGGCTCGATCCACCGCGTCACCGCCGTGGTTGAAGGCCATCTGAAGAAGACGAACGAGCCGGTCTGGGGGCTGCAGCTGCAACCCTGGCTCTCCTATTACCACGCCGAGGCCTTTCGCAAGGTGCAGCCAGACGCCGAGGAATGCTCGACAGAGTTCAAGGCGCTGATCGATCTCGTCGTGCATAAGCCCGTGAAGACGGGAGTGGACGCATGATCCGTTGCCCCTTCACTCGTGATGCAGTGCGCCAGATGCTGCCTATCTTTCCGTGCGACGAGCATATCGCCCGCCGCGTCTCCAACAGCGCCTACCGCGTCAGTGCGAAGCAAGTTCGCGCGCTGCGGCATCGCGCCCGATAACGGGAGCCCATAATGTCCGAAGGCAACATAGCAGCCGACCAGCTGCGCCTCCTGATCGAGCGTATCGAGCGGCTGGAGGAAGAGAAGAAGGGCATCGGCGACGACATCAAGGACGTCTATCTGGAAGCCAAGGCAACCGGTTACGACCCCAAGATGATGCGGCAGATCATCCGCCTGCGGAAGATGCAACCGCACGATCGTCGCGAGATGGAGGCAGTGCTCCAGACCTATATGGCGGCGCTGGGTATGGACAGCTTCCGCGACGACAGCGCGCCCACCATGTTCGACGGCCATGACGGCCGACCCGATCCGTCCACACCTGCCCCCTCGCCCAGCGCCAGCGCTGACGAGATGTTCATGACCGCGCTCAATCTCGTGGTCGATCATCAGAACGCGTCCGCGTCCTGGCTCCAGCGCCAGATGCGCATCGGATACAACCGTGCCGCCAAGCTGATCGAGGATCTCGAGAAGCGCGGCGTCGTCGGGCCGCCCAATCATGTCGGCAAACGTGACGTGCTCGTGGCGCCTGGCGGAGAGGCGGATACCGGCTCGCTCAAGGATCGCGTGGGCGCGGCCATGGTGGCAGCGGCGCAGTCCCTCGACGGAAATGCACTGCCCATGACGCTCTCAACGGGCGACGGGAAGGTGCTGTTCGAGAACAAGGCCGCCCGCGAGAAACGCGAGGGTGCAGCGACGTGACACGCAAGACTATGCGCTCCCGTCTGGAGGCGCGCCTCATCGCCGACGGCAGGTTGTCCCCGAAGAAAGAGCCTACCGCCAAAAACAGCAAGGATCGGCTCTTCGCGCTCGGCCGCATGAAGGTGGGCGAGAAGAACCAGACCGAGCAGCGGTTCGAGGACGAATATCTCCGGCCGCTCCTGCTTGCTGGTGAAATATCATGGTATCGGTTCGAGGGCGTAAAGCTGCGCCTTGCGGACAACACCTTCCTCACCGTCGACTATGCCGTGCTGCCAGCCGGCGGCGTACTGACGATGATCGACGTCAAGGGCGGCGCGGCCGTCGTCCAGGAGGACGCGCGCGTAAAGATGCGCGTCGCCGCCGATCAATATCCCCTCCTGTTCCAATACGCTTTCCCGGCCAAGGGCGGCGGTTGGACGATCAAGGACGTCTGATGAGCATCCGGCTGATGAACGTCGTCCTGGGCGCCGACATGGACCATCTTTCAACGACCGAGCGCTATGTGCTGCTCGTCCTCGCGGACTCCGCGAATGATGACGGCGTCACGTGGATCCCGATCAAGGGACGCGCTGACAAGCGCAGCATCATGAAGAAGACGTCGCTGAGCGAGCGCGCCGTCCAGAACTGCCTGCGCAGTCTTGAAACTGCCGGCCATGTCACGCGCGACGAGCGTCCCGGACGCGGCGTCATGTACACGCTTCACCCCCGCACGAAATGCACCCCCGCACGACGTGCACCCAAACCATTATATAAACCAGATTCCCCCTTAGAGCCTAACGGCTCTAGCCCCCCCGAGGGGGCGGGAGGGACTGGTTCGAAGAGAAATCGGGGGTCACGCATTCCCGAGGATTGGTCGCCTCCATCGATCGCTGACCTGCCGCCGTCTGCGAAGGCCAAGGCATCGCAATGGCCGGCCGGTGCGTACGAGGCCGAGGCCGAGGCGTTCCACAGCTTCTGGCTTGGCGAGAGCCGAGCAGGATCTCGCAAAAGCGACTGGAACCGCGCCTGGTACAATCGGATCAACGAGATCACGGGCCGTGTGCTGCGCGATGCCAGGGCCGGCGTGAAGGTCACAGCGCCCAAATCGCCAGCGACCGCCCCAGCCGGACCGCTGCGTATCCACGACACCAGTCGCGAAAACGCCGGTGCCCGCAAGATCCGCGATGGCATCCGCAAGCTGCTCGGCGATCAGGTTTATGACCAGTGGATCGCGCCGTCCCGGCTCGACGTGCAGGGCGACAAGCTCACACTCGTGGCGATCAGCGCCTTCGCTTCGAACTACCAGCGCGACAATTTCGCCAACGACATCGCCCGTGCCATGCACGCCGTGCTGGGCCCGGATGCTGAACTCCGCTTCCATCACGAAAGGCCGCCAGCATGACACCCGCCGAAGAAATCCGCGCGCTCGCCGATCGCGCCATGGCCGACGCCACGTCAGAACGCCAGGGGGCGAATGACGCACTGATCCGCGCCAGCTGCTACGAGGACAAGGCGCACGAGCTGATCGCCCTGGCCGATCGCATCGAGCGGGAAGAGGCGGGCCGTCGTTCGCACTTCCGCCGCGTCGTGAACACCGATCTCAGAGACATAGTCATTGATTGAGCGCGCGTGCCTTTGCGGCGCGCGCGAGCCGGACGACGAAGCGCCCTGCCCTCGCATCTGCTGGAGCTGCGGCGAAATGGAGATGGGTCGCTTCGATCGCGGGATCAAACCGGCTCATCATGTTCACATCACGCCCCGCGATGTTACGCCACCACGCGCTACCCAAAAACCACGGGCAATTCCTGCTAACACAGCAGCACCCAGGCAACGCCCCACAAACATTGAAAATCAACATCTTAGCGTCGATCAGCTAGATTTAATCTGAACTTTGCGCAGCATCATACTGATAATGCTTGCCAACCCCACGCCAGACGCGCGAGATTCGCGGCGAAGACAAAGGCGGCGGGCGCATGACACAGGGACAAAAGCCAAGGAAGGCTTCCCGGAAAGGGCGGCCGAAGAATGCGGCAACGCAACGCCTCTCCATGCAGCAGGAGAGGTTCGTTCACGAATATCTGGCCGAGACGCCCCACAACGCCACCGCCGCTTATGCGCGTGCCGGCTATCAGGCGACGGGACAGGCCGCGCGCACCGCCGCCGCCCGCTTGCTCAAGCAGCCCGCCATCAAGGCCGCCATCGCCGAACTGCGCGCACGCGACGCTGCCAAATTCGAAGTCACACGCGAACGTGTGCTCGAAGAATATGCGAAGCTCGCCTTCTTCGACCCGCGCAAATTCTACAATGAGGACGGTACGCTCAAGCTGCCGACCGAGCTGGGCGACGCCGAGGCGGCAGCGCTCACCGGCTACGACGTCGAGGAAGAATTCATCGGCGACGAGCCCGACGTCGAGATGGAGGATCAGGCGCACGGCGGGAAGCTGAAGCGCCAGCATGCCAAGACGCTCGCCGTCGGCCGTACGGTCAAGATCAAGTACCAGCGCAAGAAGGACGCGCTCGACAGCATCGTCAATCTCATGGGCTGGAAGAAGGAACCCGCTCAGCTCGGCACGCCTGAGAATCCCCTGACCATGGTGATGCGCGACCTGCAGGGCCGCGCCATCGGCTTCACACCGGTCGATCACGCCAGTGATGAGGACGACGCCGAGTGAACGCGATCCCTCACGACTTCGTCCCATCGACGCAGGCGGAACTGACCGAGTGTCTCGCCGACCCGATGTGGCGCGTCTGCTCAGGCCAGCTCTACAAGATCATGATCAAGGACGACACGCTTGCCGACGGCATGAGCGTGATGCCGTTCCGCCCCAATCGTGCCCAGCGCCGCCTGCTCAAGCGGCTCTGGTACCGCACGCTGATTCTCAAAGCGCGTCAGCTTGGCTTCACGACGTTGATCGCCATCATGTGGCTCGACCACGCGCTGTTCGTCGCCAACCAGCGTTGCGGCATCATCGCCCATGATCGCGACGCGGCCGAGAACATCTTCCGCGACAAGGTGCGCTTCGCCTACGACAATCTGCCCGATCATCTGCGCCAGTTGATGCCGCTGGCCCGCGATAGCGCCAAGGAGCTGCTGTTCGCCCATAATAACAGCTCGATCCGCGTCGCCACATCGATGCGATCGGGAACGATCCACCGCCTGCACATCTCCGAATACGGCAAGATTTGCGCCAAATATCCTGACAAGGCGCGCGAAGTCGTCACCGGTTCGCTCCCGGCGGTGCCGCTCAATGGCATCGCCATCATCGAGAGCACCGCCGAAGGCCAGGGCGGCGACTTCCATGACAAATCGGTCAAGGCGGAGGCCCGCTCACAGATTGATCGCCCGCTTCATCAGCGCGAGTGGCGGTTCAACTTCGAGCCCTGGTGGAAGAACGAAGACTATCAGATGGACCCGGCCGGGGTCATCATCACCGCCAAAGAGCACGACTATTTCGACACCGTCGAAGCGGCGTGCAACACCGAACTCAGCCTGCGCCAGCGCGCCTGGTACATCGCCACCCGCGACAGCGACTTCTCAGGCGATGACGAGAAGATGTGGCAGGAATACCCGTCCACATCGAAGGAAGCGTTCCAGCAGTCGACCGAGGGCTGCTACTTCGCCAAGCAGCTCAGCGCCGCGCGCAAGGGGGGCCGTGTCGGCAAGGTGCCGCTCGTCAGCCATGTGCCGGTCAACAGCTTCTGGGACATCGGCGCCGGCGACGGAACGGCAATATGGCTGCACCAACGCGTCGGCCTCGAGCATCGCTTTGTCGGCTTCATTGAAGGATGGGGCGAGCCATACGACTATTTCGTCAAGGAGATGGAGGCGCTCGGCTACCTCTGGGGCACGCACTATCTCCCGCACGACGCGACGCACAAGCGGCAGCTGGTAACGACCGTCGCCGCGCCCCTCTCCATGCTGGAGGAACTGCGGCCGACCTGGCGCTTCGAAATCGTTCCCCGCGTCGCGGACATCACGCACGGCATCCAGCAGGTTCGATCCATCTTCAGCCAGTGCTGGTTTGACGAAGTCGCCTGCGCCGAAGGCCTCGCCCATCTCGGCAGCTACAGCAAGGAACGCGACGAGCGTCTCGGCGTCTGGAAGCCCACGCCCCGGCACGACATCCACAGCGAAGCGGCCGACGCCTTCCGCCAGTTCGCGCAGGGCTGGTCCGAACCCGCAACTCCAGCCGGATCGCGGCCCAGCCGCAAGCGGCGCCCCTCAGCAATGGCAGCTTGAACATGGCACGACGCGAATTCGCCCTCGACCTCACGCGCTATCACGCCCGTCACCAACGTGGCGATCTGGCCGTGTTTCTCACCTGGCACGGCAACGACCTGGAGCCGTGCCTCGTCATCGTGCCCGCCCATTATGAGGGCCACGAGCGCGTGACGCCGTGCATCGTGCCGCAGAAAGCCGCGTGGATCTGGTCCGAGGCGCTGGGCGACGGCGCCCATTGTGCCCGCACATCCTATCAGTTCTGCGAGTTCTTGCGCATCAACCCCGACCCAATGGCCTGCATCCGCATCACGTCGATCATCCGCGAACACATCGGCGATCTCCTCTCCATTCCCCCTGCTCCGTTCGAAACTGTCGTGGTGGCCGATGCCATCCGCCGGGACAGCGACGGCAAGGAGCGCTACTCGGAGATAGTTGACCGTGTTTGACGACGCGCCCCAGGACAACAGCATCGCGTTCGGCAAGGTCCGACGCGAAAACCCAGAAGAGCGGCTCTATCCCGACAGCACGAACATGCTGCCGGTCAAGCCCAACCGCGGAACGTCGGACCTCGACAGCGCGCGAAGCATCGCCCTGCATCGAAAGCTCGTCGGTTATTACCAGCGCGAGCTGGAGCGGCAGGCGGTCAATCGCGCCGAGATGGTCGAGGACGAGGATTTCTACGACAACGAGCAGTGGACGCAGGCCGACAAGGCCACGCTGCGCGAACGCGGCCAGGAGCCGCTGGTCTACAATGTCATCTCCACGACGGTGAACTGGGTGCTGGGCACGGAAAAGCGCAGCCGTACCGACTTCAAGGTGCTGCCGCGTCGCAAGGCCGAGGGCAAGCCGGCCGAGCGCAAGACGCAGATCCTCAAATATCTGAGTGACGTGAATCGCACGCCGTTCCATCGTTCGCGCGCGTTCGAGGATACGGTGAAGGTTGGCGTCGGCTGGCTGGAGGACGGCGTCCAGGACGAGGACGACGGCGAGCCGATCTATTCGCGCTACGAGAGCTGGCGCAACATGCTCTGGGACAGCGCCGCGACGGAATATGACCTGTCCGACGGCCGCTACATGTTCCGGTCGAAATGGCTCGACTATGACGTCGGCGCGGCGCTGTTCCCCCAGCGCCGCACTCACCTGCGCGAAGCATGTCGCGAGGCCGGCGCTTTCGGCACGGACTGGTTGTACGGCGACGAGGCGATGGACAGTCTCGAAGACGCGATCGCGGAGGGCACTCTCGAAAACCTCGCGATGAACCGCGACCGCTTCCGCGCGATCGAATGCTGGTTCCGTCTGCCGGTACAGGTGCAGTCTCTGCGCGGCGGCGACTTCCGCGGCGAAGTGTTCGACGCCAGTTACGAGCCACATCAACGTCAGCTCGACGAGGGCCTCGCCACGCTCATCAATCGCACGATGATGCGCATGCACGTCGCCATCATGACCGAGAACGCGCTGCTCTACGTGGGGCCCAGCCCTTACCGGCACAACCGTTTCCCGTTCACGCCGATCTGGTGCTACCGGCGCGGCCGCGACAACATGCCCTACGGAATGGTCCGGGGCATGAAGGACATCCAGCGCGACATCAACAAGCGCGCGACCAAGGCCCTGCACATCCTGTCGTCGAACAAGGTCATCATGTCGGAAGGCGCGGTCCCCGATCTCGACGATTTTGCCGAAGAGGTCGCGCGCCCCGACGGGATCATCGTCAAGAAGAAGGACTCCGAGCTGGTCATCAACGCCGATCGCGAGCTCGCGCCGGCGCATCTCGACCTCATGAGCCGCTCGATCGTGATGATCCAGCAGCAGAGCGGCGTCACTGACGAAAATCTCGGCCGTCGCACTAACGCCAGTTCCGGCATCGCGATCGGCCGTCGTCAGGAACAGGGCGCCATGGCGACCGCCGGCATCTTCGACAATCTGCGCTTCGCTGCGCAGGTGCAGGGCGAGAAGCAGTTGTCCACGGTTGAGCAGTTCATGACCGAGGAGAAGGCGTTCCGCATCACCAACATGCGCGGCACGCCTGAATATGTGACGGTCAACGACGGCATGCCCGAGAATGACATCATCGCCGCCAAGGCGGACTATGTCATCAGCGAGCAGGACTGGCGTGCGTCTGTTCGCCAGGCTCAGGTCGACGAGCTTCTCGCGCTCCTGTCGCAGCTTGCCCCGGTCAATCCGCAGGTCGCGCTCGTCATGCTCGACCTTGTCGTCGAAGGCATGGACGTGCCGCAGCGTGACGAACTGGTGCGTCGCATTCGGTCCATCACCGGCATGCGCGATCCCGACGCCGAGGAGCCGACGCCCGAGGAGATCGCGCGCGATCAGGCGCAGCAGGCCGCGCAGCAGCGGCAGGACGCACTCACCGATGCGACGATCGCGGACAAGCAGGCCGGCGCACAGCAGAAGGCGGCGCAGGCGCAGAAGCTCGCACTCGAAGCTCAGAAGGCACAGACCGCGATCGCCGAGGGCAATCTCGCCGCGGTCAAGGCCGCGCTCGAAACCGCGCTTCAGATGATGTCCGCGCCGGTCGCCGTGCCGGTCGCCGACGAGCTGCTCCACGAGGCGGGCTACCAGTCCCGCTCCGAGCAGGAGGAAGACGCGCGCATCCAGGGCGTGATGCAGGGCGAGGCCGAAGCCGATCAGGCCGCCGCGCTCCAGGCAGCGCAGGAGGAACAGCTCGCGCAGCAGCAGGCACAAGCGGCCGGTGAACCCGGCATGGATCAACCACCCGCGCAAATGGTCGGCGCATAGCCCGGAGGAAGTCATGGGAAAAGTCGATGCAATGGCAGCACTGCCGCATTTGAATGAACGGATCGGAAGCTTGGTCGACCGACTGAGCGTTGCAGCTCGCGAGTTCGAAGATCGCAATGACCGGATCATGGGATGCGTCCCCACGCCGGGGGAGCAGGCGAGCATGAGGGACCAAATGCCTGCCGAGCCCAATGGCATGCTCACTGAGGTCAACATCTCGCTTGATGCCCTCTCCACCCAGATTCACCGCATCGAGCAGGCGGTCGCCCGCCAGCGCGATCTGGCCTGACACCAACCCGAAAGGACGGAACAATGGACCCCGATAAGTTGAACGACGACGAGCTGAACCTGCTCACCGACGAAGAGCGTGCCGGTCTCGAAGATGACGACGAGGGCAGCGAAGGCGATGAAGGCCAGGACGACGGCGACGATGCCGGCGATGATGGTGACGACACCGGCGATGAGGGCGAAGGCGAGGAAGGCGATGATGCCGGCGACGCTGGCGAAGGCGACAAGGGCGCGGACGCTGGCGATGCTGGTGACGGCGCAGGCGCGGGCGACGAAGGCCGCGACGACGGTGATGATGACGATGACGACGATGATACGCCCTCGCCTCGTCCGAGCGCCGAGCGTGTCGACGCCGCCGACATCAATAGCAAGATCGCGGATCTCGGCACCAAGCGCGCTGCGCTCGAAAAGCAACTCGACGATGGTGAGATCACGGGGAAGGAATTCGCGACCCAGCTCGACAAGCTGAACGACGAAAAGGCAGACCTGTCCGGCAAGCTCACGCGCCAGGCCGAGCAGGACAAGGCCGTTGAAGAAGCGTGGTACGGCGACGTGCGCAAGTTCC
The DNA here is from genome assembly GCF_002708645.1 of Sphingobium sp. IP1. Lineage (NCBI taxonomy): Bacteria > Pseudomonadati > Pseudomonadota > Alphaproteobacteria > Sphingomonadales > Sphingobiaceae > Sphingobium > Sphingobium sp. IP1. The sequence goes on along the minus strand of NZ_NOIW01000057.1, from coordinate 17,347 downwards.
TCGCCAAGAACCCGGAAGTCAACGCCAACCAGTCGCGCCTGGCCTCGTTCGACAGTGTCGTGCGCCGCGTCAACGGCGATCCGGAGAACGCGTCGCTCTCCAATCGCCAGCAGCTCAAGAAGGCGCATGCCATCTGGCAGGAGGAGATGGGCATCAAGCCGGCCGCCAAGGCAGAGCCTGCTCCCAAGGCGGACACCGGCAAGGAAGGCGACAAGCCGGGCAAACCGAAGCCCAAGGCCAAGCCTGCGCTGCCGCCGACGCTTCACAATCTGCCGGCCGCCGACATCGAGGTCGGGGACGATGGCAAATATTCCTATCTCGATAGCCTGCTCGAGAAGGGCATGACCATCGAATATGAGGACGCCCTCGCCAAGCTGCCGGAAGCCGAACAGCAGGACTATCTGAGCCGCGCCTGAGGCGCCGCTCTACCAGAAGGAAGCGGGGACCATGTTGAAGCTCGATGTTCGCGTTGGCGAGAGCGTCTCGATAGGAGACGGTGTCGTCATCACGCTGGAGAAGAAGTCCGGGCAGCTCGCCCGGATTGCCTTCCACGCCGACCCACAGACGCGAATCCGGAAGATGCAGAACATCCCCGGTATCCCGGAACAGCCCCAAATTTAGGAAGCTGTTGCAAGTGCCACGCGGATAGGGCAAAATCCGCGTCGGCATAAGCGCATGAGTGCTCTTTGCGGATATCAATCCACGAGGGCACGAAATGGGACAGACTGTCATCCCCTTCGGCGACGCAAAGGCGCAGAAGAAGTGGTCGGGTAAGCTCTTCATCGACACGGCGAAGAAGAGCTACTTCCAGCGCAAATTCGTCGGCGAAGGCGAAAATAACATCATCCAGCGCAAGACGGAGCTGGACAGCGATGCGGGCGACCGCATCAGCTATGACCTTTCCGTCCAGCTGCGCGGCAAGCCGACGCAGGGCGACAATCGCGTCAAGGGCAAGGAAGAGAACCTCAAGTTCTATACGGACGAAGTGGCGATCGACCAGACCCGTCACGCGGTCTCGGCCGGCGGACGCATGACGCGCAAGCGAACCGCGCACAACCTGCGCAACGTCGCGAAGGATCGCCTGTCCGACTATTGGTCGCAATATATCGACGAGATGAACTTCATCTATCTGTCGGGCGCGCGCGGCATCAACGAGGACTTCATCGAAGACGCGGACTGGACGGGCCATGCCGGCAACACCATCCAGGCGCCCGACAGCGAGCATATCCTGTTCGGCGGCGACGCGACCTCGAAGGCCACCATCAGCACGGACGACGGCTTCAGCCGTGAGCTCGTCGAGCGCGCCACGGTTCGCGCCCGCATGATGCGCGCCCTCAACCCCAAGACGGCGAACATGCTGCCGGTCGATATCAACGGCGAGCGGCATTATGTCATCCTCATGTCGCCGTTCCAGGAATATAGCCTGCGAACGGAAAGCGGCGCGGCCGGCTGGATGGAAATCCAGAAGGCTGCAGCCACCGCTGAGGGCCGTAGCTCGCCGATCTTCAAGGGCGGCCTCGGCATGATCAACAACGCCGTGCTCCATAGCCATGAATCGGCCATCCGGTTCAGCGACTATGGCGCGGGCACCAACCTCCCTGCCGCGCGCGCCCTGTTCATGGGACGTCAGGCGGGCGTCGTGGCCTATGGCACCGCCGGTGGCCTGCGCTTCACCTGGAAGGAGGAGGTCGACGACTACGGCAACGAGCCGACCGTCGTCGCAGGCACCATCATCGGCGTCAAGAAAACCCGGTTCAACGGCAAGGATTTCGGCGTCATGGCGCTCGACACCTATGCCAAGAACCCGACTGCGTAAGGAGCGGGCGATATGGCAACCATCATCCATTCGAAGCACGCGCTGGGCACGGCGGCAACGCCGCGCCCTCAGACGGCCGGCGCCGTCCACGCCGTGAAGTTTCGCCACACCTTCTCGGCAGCGCTGGCCGCAGCGGCGATCCTCGAGCTGGGCGTTCTTCCGTCCTACGCGCAGATCGTCGGCTACAAGCTGATCCCCGAGGGCGACTTCGGAGCGGTTACCGCCAGCGGCGGGATCATGACCGGCGAGTTGGGCGCCGACGACGACGCGCGCGTGGCTGGTACCGAGCTGTTCTCGGCCGCCACCGCGCTCAATGCCGTCGCGTCTCCGGACAAGGCGGCAGCGTACAATGTCGCGCCCGTCGAGGCGGCGCGCGGCATCGGCCTGCAGTTCAGCGGTGCGGTTGCGGCGGACGCGACCAAGAAGCTGACCCTGATCGTCTTCTACTCCCAGTAAGACGAGGGCGGGAGGGCTGCACCCCTCCCGCCTCTTTCCCGTCCCCCGCACGGCAAGGAGCCCGTCATGCTCATCGAATCCATCATTCATCGCCCGAAGGGCACGAAGGTCGCTCTGCTTGGCGGCTCTTATCATTTCCTGCCCAATGCCGAGGGCAAGCACGTCGCCGAAGTCGAGGACGATCGCGACATCGCCACCCTGCTCGCCATCAAGGAGGGCTTCCGCCCGGCCGATGGCAGCGTGCTTTCGACGTCCGGCGAACTGCCCGTGATCGACGGCGCCTATTTCATCTTCCGCGGCCCGCAGGATGCCGAGGCTTTCCAGAACTGGCTGCACGCGATCCCCGACATGCTGACTGAGCCTGCCGAGTTCGTCCTGCTCATCGACAAGATCGCCGCCGGTGAAGCCAATCTCGACGGCTTCCCCCTACCCGAACCGCGCAAGGATCCGATTTCGCCCGCGAGCCTGCTCGCTGGCGTGCGGGTGCCGACGGAGCTCTCCTCTCCGCCGCCACCCGCCAACAGCATCGTCCCCAACCAGGCGGACTCCCCCGGTAGCGACGCCGGCGGTTTGCAGGACACTGGTGACGGCGGAGCCGGCGCGGCGGGTGGCGCCGGCTCCGATACCGACGAGGAGGAAGATGGCGACGAGGAAGCGGAAGAACATTCCCCGCCTCCCCCGCCGCCTTCCGGCGATCTCGACCGCGAGGCCCTGGCGAAGGAATATGACGAATTGATCGGCCATCGCCCCAACGGGCGCTGGTCGGCTGAGAAGATCGCCGCCGCCATCGCCGAGCACAAGGCGGGTTGATCTCATGGCGCTGGCTTCCGAAGTCCTGGATCGTGCCCGGCGCCTGATCCAGGACGAAACCAGCGTCCGCTGGCCGCTCGTCGAGCTCGTCATGTGGCTCGAGGACGGCCAGCGCGAGATTGCGCTGCAAAAGCCATCCGCCGTCAGCGTCAATCGCGTCATGCCGTTGGACGCTGGCACGCTCCAGACGCTGCCTGGCGACGCGATCGCGCTGCTCCGCATCGTCCGCAATATCGTCTCGGTCGATGGCGATGGACGCCGCAATCCCGGCCCTGCCATCCGCATCTGCGCCCGCGACATGCTCGACGCGCAGAACCGCAATTGGCACGACAGCCGCGACGTGCGCTACAGCCGCACGGTCAAGCACTATGTCTATGACGAGGAGGACACGCGCTCCTTCTACGTCTACCCCGGCAACGACGGCACCGGCATGGTCGAGGCCGTCGTCGCGATCGATCCGGCCCGCATCATCATTGCGCGCGGCAAGGATGCCGAGGATCTCGCCGCCTATGAGGTGGAGCTCACCGTCCAGAGCATCTACGTCAACGCGCTGGTCGATTATGTCCTCTATCGCGCCTTCGCCAAGGATGCGCAGTATGCCGGCAATGCGCAGCGCGCCGCGCTCCACTATCAGCAGTTCGCCAATGCGCTCGGCATCAAGTTCAACCAGGAAGCCCTGTCGAGCCCGAACCAGTCGGCACGGACGGGCGCTGACTGATGCGCGACATCCCCGATTTCCTGCGCTGGGTCATGCCCTACGCCTCGTCCTGCCCGGAGCCGGTGGCAGAAGCGCAGATCCTTGCCGCGGCACGCGACTTCTGCGCCGCCACGCGCTGCTGGCGTTTCGTCGACACCATCGCCGTGCGCGACGACACCCCGGAAATCCTGTGCGTGCCGCCGCAGGCGACGCTGTTCGAGATCGAGGAAGCGGCTTTCGACGGCCGCAAGCTCGAGCGCGTCTCCTACATTGATACGTCCGAGGCGGCCGGCGATCCGTATCAGATCTCGCAGGCCGACATGAACAGCGTGCGCATCAACCCGCATGCCGCCGGCTCGCTCAAGCTTAGCATCTTCCTTCAGCCTGCCCAGCATGCCGATGCTCTACCAGACATCCTCTATGATCGCTGGGCCGAGCAGATCGCCGACGGCGCGCTTGCCCGCATCCTTGAGCTTCCCGGCCAGGCGTTTACCGATCTGAACAACGCCGCCTATCGCCGCGCCCGCTTCGAAGACGCCAAGAGCAGCAACTTCAACATCAGCAAGCGAGGTCAGCAGCGTGCCCCCAGTCGAACCCGCGCCCGCTTCTTCTGATCCGTTCGAGGCGATTCCGCTCCAGAGTGACGCGCTGCCGTTCGTCGGCGATCGTGAGGTGCATGATCGCGGCTCCGGCATGATGGAGCTGCACCGTAAGGACGCGGCCGTCGTCTATGCCTATGTCATCGACATGCGCCGCTATCTGCTCGAGGGCGAGAGTGTTACCGGCGCAGCGGCCACCATCTCCCCGGTCACCGATCCCGCGATGGCGATCGTGCGCATGGAATATGGCGCGGATGCCGTCATCGTCTGGCTCTCGGGCGGCCAGGACGAGGTGCGTTATGTCGTTGCCGCGACCGTCACGACGAGTGGCAAGCGTCGCTGGCTCATCCGCTTTGCCATCGTCACGCACGGCGACGCCGCGCCGGTCGAGATCGTCGAAATCAGCGCCGAGCAGCTGGCCGACAGCGTCGGCGCTGGCGTCGTTGCGCAATATGCGTTTACCCCGCCAAGCATCAGCTTCCCCGCAACCGCCGTTGGAGCGACCTCCGCGCCAATCGCCGTCGAGGTGACGAATGTCGGCGCCGAGCAGGCCTCGATCCAGTCCATCACGATCGGCGCGCCCTTCACCTTCACCAGCGATACCAGCGGCAGGCTTGCACCCGGCGAAAGCTTCACGCTCCAGATCCGGTTCGCGCCGACGATCGCCGGCAACCGGAGCGCCACGCTTGTGATCGACGGCAATGTCGCGGCCACCTTACCCCTTTCAGGACGCGCGACTTAGGCTATAATGCCCCGTCCATCGCGCATGAGTGCGGTCTTTCTCAAAGGCTGCACATATGCCCATCCTTGAAGGCTCCTCTTACGCTACCTTCCTGATCCGGCTCTCGCAGAGTCCGGAGGAAGCGGTCACCGTCCAGTGGGCGACCGAAGCGGTTACCGCGGTACCGGGCCGGGATTATGCCGAGGCGGCCGGCGACGAGACCTTTCTCCCGGGCGAAACGGAAAAGACGGTGCAGGTGCTGGTCTATGGCCGCGCGCCTGGCGACACGTCGGTGCGCACCTTCCGCATCCGCCTCTTCCCCGCGCCTGACGCGATCCTTGGCACGTCGCTGCTCAACGCGGTCATTCGCGTCATCGACCAGGACGACGCCGTCGTCACCTCGGTCACCGTCGCGAACGGTCCGGACGGTCTGTCCGCATATGAGCTTGCCAAGCTGCAGGGCTATACCGGCACCGCCGAGCAGTGGCTTGCCGATCAGAAAGGCGACGCGGGCGACAACGGCCTGTCCGCCACAACGCAAATGTTCGACGCCGGTCTCATCGATGCAGATGATCCCAACGCGCTGTTTCAGCGCCTGGCGGCGACCGGCGGCCCGGCCGGCGGCTGGTATGAAAGCCTGACGGCCGGCGCGGCCGACGTCGACGAGGGCGAAGGCTTCTACGTCTGCACGCCAGACGGCGAGTTCTTCGCGGCACAGAAGATCGGCGGCGCTGGCGTCAAGGTGGCCGTGTTCACGACGCGGGCCTATCTGCGCAACAACGGCATCAACCTCTGGGAGGAGGCCAGCCGCAACGGCTCGACCGATCCGGCAGACATGGTCGCCACGACCGACGCGATCAAGAACGTCATGGAGGATGCCGCGTCCTGGGGTGTCGGCGTCATCAACTGCGGCGGCGACGATCGCACCTATGTCTGCGGCGGCGATTACGAGACCTATGGATATCTGATTCTCAAGGAGAAGGGGCTCGCTGACGCGCCCTTTGCCTTCCGTCGTGGCCGCATCCCGCTCGTGTCTGGCGTCGAGCTGCGCGGCAATTCGCGCACGTCGAAGGCGAAGTTCCTCGCCGCGCCTGGCGACCATAATCCGGGCGGCCTGTTCTACGTGCCCTTCTGGGAAGAGATTCCCGACGACAAGGTATCGAAGGTCGGCTTCCGCTGGCTCGACATCGACGGCAACGAAGCGAACCAGACCTATTCCGCTTATGTCGCCGGCACATCCGACGCCAATATGTGGATCCAGGGCCACGCCATATCGGGCGGCGCTGTCCACGGCCTTCAGGTCTATGAATGCGCTATCCACGGTTGGTGGGGCCATGCCGTGTTCGGCTGGGGCGCGCTCGACTTCGGCAAGACGTCCAACGACTGGTCGATGATCGGCTGCGACATCTACAACAACATGCAGGGCGGCGCGCAGATCGCGATGAACCGCTTCTACTCCGAGCGGAACTACTACCATGGCGATGGCGGCTGGACCGGGCTCGGGCCGAACATCGAGGTGCATGGAGAAGACGAGGAATTCTTCGACATCGTCTCGATCAACGACATCTTCGACGGCCGTGACGGTCTCTCCACCGTGATCGCGACGACGAACTGGTCGGGCAATGCGCCTCCGGGCTACGACACGGACAGCGAGGCGGCACTTGCTGCGCGCGTGCATTTCCGCCGCGGCTTCGTGCTGTCGGGCAACTGGTACACGCGACCGGAGGATGACAAGTTCCAGCGCCAGCGCGGCCGCGTATCGGTCATTCATCCCAAGCTGTGGCAGTCCAACATCGTCTGCACCGGCACCGATCGCGTCGCGATCGACAGCCCGATCCTCGAATCTACCTATGAGGATATCAGCAAGCAGTGGCCGCGCGCGGCAGAGGCGATCCGCGTCACACCGGCAGAAGGCGGTCTCGATATCACCGGCTTCGACCAGGTGTCGGTGAGCAACGCGATCGTCAACCATGACATGGCCGCCCCGACCATGCTGTTCAGCGGCTTCCGCAAGGCCAATGTGTCCGCACAGATCACGGGCGGTCGCGACGCCGGCATTCGTCTGGAGGCGTGCGGCGGGCGCGTCGTCGCTGACGTCGAGAATGTGGGTACGGTCACTGCGGACCATCCGGAGAATTCCTCGGCTGTTACCGTCTTCGGCCAGCGTGGTCCGCTCTCCATCGATGTCCAGGCGGTGGAGAGCCGCGCAGGCGCCGCGCGTCAGATGACGCACGCGGTTTACATCAATACCAGCGTCGACTTCCCGGCCCGCGTCTCCGGGTCGGCAACAGGCATGCTCACGGCCAAGTGGGAGAATGTCGGCAATAACGCGATCGACGCCGGCCTCATCGACCAGGCGGACCGCCGCCTCGAGCCGAACATTCCCTTCAGCCCGAAGGCCGGGTTCGAGACGGAAGGCGACATCACCTTCCGGAGCACCGATGGCGATCTCAACGTCAATCTGGAATCGCCCGACGGCACTGCTCGCAAGATCAACTTCATGGATGCCGGCGGTCTCGAGGTGCAGCTGCACCAGGTCTCGGCCGGCGACTTCCAGATCAACATGTATGACGACGGTGTCGCCGTTGGCACGCCGATCATCATTTCGAACGACGGACACCTCGTCACCAACTCGGGCTGGCAGAACCCGATCGCGATCCGGCCTGTCGCGGCCGGCGCGACCATCGGCTGGCTCTGGATGTCGGAAGATCAGGTCATCCGCGTCAAATCCACCCGGCCGACATCTGACGACGATGGCATTGCTGTCGGCGATCAGACCGACACGCCCACACCTTAACGGAGAACGACAATGCCGGTCGGCTACACTTCTGCCAATCGCCGTACTATCCAGCTCATGGTGGAGCAGGCCGCGCCGCTGTTCGAGGATGGCAGCGCGCCGATGTTCATGGAAATGGTCGACGCGATCGCTACCGTCGTTGTCGGCAAGCTCTTTTATGCGATTGCGCCAGTCGGGAACGAGCACGAAGGTGAAAAGCGTCTATATCTCCGCACTGCCGTCGCGCCATTTTATGCGGACCAGGGCGACGCATCGGCACCCGTATCTCGAGGAGTGCTGCCGCAAGCAATACTGCCCGCCGCCGGCGATCTGACCGCATTTCTCGCTGGTGCGCGCAATTCTGCGGCGATCCGGGCGGGCGACATCGCCACGCCTGTCGCGGTCGCGATAGCCGATGGCCGACGCTACCGCATCGATCTCGACCGTCTCGCACGGCTCTACCAGGCCAACGACAATACGGCGGTGCTGGAGTTGTACACGCTCCCCGTCTGGATCGACGCGGTCAACGAGATCACGGAAAGCTCAGTCAATCTGGTCATCGCGGGCAACACCGCCGCCTATTCCACCGTCAGCGTCCTCACGACGGCTACCGCCCACACGCTCAAGCGAGGTGACGTTGTAAAGGTGATCGCCGACGATCCGGTTCCCTACGCTAAACACGTTGATGGTAGTTCGGTTCGGGTTGGCGAGTTCGCGACTGTCGGCCTGGACAGCACGGGCACAACCATCACACTGATGGGGCGGTTGCGCGAAACCTATTCGACCAACATCCGCGTGTTCAGGTTAGCCGATGCCAGCGTGGACATCATCGGCGGCAAAGCCGACTATGACAACGCGGTGGTCGAGGGATCGCCGTTCTTGCGCCTAATGGGCCTGCGTAACTGCACGATCAGTGGTGGCGGATCCGACCGCCAGCTTTCGGCAGCGATCCAGATCATCGGTTGCCTCGACACCAAGATAACCGGCTGCGACTTTCGTACCGGCAGCAACGATCCGGTGAACGGCAACTATCCCTATGGCGTGGATGATATGGGGTCCGAAGGGACGCTGTTCAGCGGTTGCTCGGGCCGCGACCTGCGTCACCTGTTTACCACGGATGGCTATGCGATGGCGGCGAACCGGACGGGCAAGGATGTCCACCGCTACGGCCGCACCCGAGGCGCGGTTATCACCGGGCTGGTCGCCCATGACTGCTCTAATGCGGCTCTCGACACGCACGATGAGGTCGATGGCCTGACCGCCACCGGCAGCATTGTTAACGGAACATATTTCGGTGCAGGTTCGACTGCACCCGCATACGAGATGCGTGGTCGCAATGTACATTATGACAGTTGCACCGCTATCCGGCCCACTCTGGGGTTCTACATGCGGACATCGCGTGGTGGTCTTGTGACCAACCCCAAGGTGGTCGATGCGGTGGGCCGGGTGCTGCGGGTGGATAAGGGTAATGTCACCACACCGGACACGGCTACCGAAATCAGCCACCCGATCGAAGCGCGTTTCATCGGCGGCGAAAGTTCGCAGCGCGATCCCGCGATTGACGAAGCTCCCTTCTATGTGGTGGGCCGTTCCGGCGCGACCACCAGAGCGGAAATCGGCGGGGGACATGTCTATACAGCGCATGGCGCCATGGATACGCAGACATCCATCCTCCGCATCTACGCAGAGGACGGCGCCGCGATCGAAGCTGACCTTGATATCGTCATCGACCTGCGTGACGCCACGCGCGGCGCGGCGATGGCCGCCCTCATCTACGTCGGCGGTGCGGGGACGAACAGCATCAAACTGCGCGGCCGAGTGCGGGTGATCAAGGGTGCATTCCCCATCGCCGCCCTGATCGGCACTGGCGGCCCGCCCAGCACAAAATATGATGCGGACATAGACCTGGATGTCATCGTGGAGGGTGACACAGATTTCGCCGGGGCGACCAGTCTTGCCCCGGTCGGCACCGATCTGAGCGGCACATGGCTCAACACATGGGTGCGCGGTCACAAGACGATCGCCGGCGTGCGCTCCGGCTTCCATGCTATCAGCTATACGCCAGTGCCAGGGGATGCACTCAAGACGCCACGCACTTCGGACGGGCGAGCGCTCGTGCGCCTCACTCCCGCAAGCGATCTTAAGGGGCTGACCGACAGGTTGACGATCAGCAATGCGAACTGGCGCAACGACCAGGACATCACCGTCTACAACGACAGCGCCTATATCGTGCAGATCGCCAATTTCGTGACGCTGGGGCCTAAGTGTAAATGCATCCTGCGTTACCGGGCCGGCAGTTCGAGTGCGATCCTCGTATCCGCGACCGTGCCGACCGGTGCATATGCGCGCACATCAAGCTACTCGATGGCGACGAGCGACGACAACAGCCGCAATAAGCTCGATCATGCGACCGGCGCGACCGTCACGATGCAGGCCAATTTGCCCGCAGGTTATACCGCTGATTTCGTTCAGTCAGGGGCTGGCCAATGGACATTTGACGCAGCCGTGGGCGCATCCATCACTGGCTATCCGGGCCTCAGATCGGCCGGTCTTAATGCCAAAGTGCGGATCGTCTGCGTCAGCAATTACGATGGTGCCTCGGCGGTGTTCGAGGCGTCCGGCCACCTGGTTGCATAATGATCCCGGCGCCAGGTTGCAAGACAGGTCAGGCGCCGGGATCGCCGGCAACCGCTGAGCAGCCGGCAACCCGAGCGTCGTCACGAGCGGGTCATCCGCGCTGATAGCATACCGAGAGCAAGAGGAAAGAATGGCGATCAGCATCACAGGCTTCGGCGGCGAAATACCTCGCGTTGAGGCGCGCCTCCTCGCCAACAGCGCCGCGCAGGTGGCGCGCACGGTCAAGCTCGAGGATGGCTCGATCGCGCCGCTGCGCGTCCCCACGCTCGCAAAAGCACTATCGTCCACGGCGCTTACCATCTTCCTCGACGGCGACGACTGGCTGACATGGCAGGCCGTCGTGTCGGTCGTGCCCGCGCCGATCGCCGAGGATCGCCTCTATGTGACAGGCGATGGCGCCCCCAAGGTCATCGCAGCGGGTGCCACCTATCCGCTTGCGGTGCCCGCGCCCTCGCGTGCGCTCGTCGCCTCGATCCAGACCGGCTCCCCTGATCCCGAGCTTAGCTCCACCATCCTCTACACCTATACATGGGTGACGACGCTCGACGAGGAATCGGAGCCCGCCCCGCTCAGCAACGCGCTGCTATGGAGCGAGGGGCTGAACGTCGTGCTGTCCGGCTTCGCGGTGCCGCCGGCCGGGCGGCCGATCGACCGCATGCGCATCTATCGCTCGCAGACCAGCGCCCTGGGGGAGACGCTCCTCTACCTGATCAAGGAGCGTGCCGTATCCGCGTCCGGCTTCACCGATCTCGCGGGCGAGAATGATATCCAGGAACAGCTTCCCTCGCTCGACTATAATGCGCCGCCCGCCAACCTCTCCGGCCTCGTGCCGATGCCAAATGGCATGATGGCGGCGTTCGTCGGCAAGAAGCTCTATTTCTGCGAGCCGTACCGCCCGCATGCCTGGCCCGAGAAATATATCCTCACCATGGATTATGAGATCGTGGGCCTCGGCGTGTTCGGCTCGGCGGTCGCCGTCATGACGCGCGGCCAGCCCTATATCGTCGCCGGCACCGCGCCCGACACCATGTCCATGGAGAAGCTGGAGGTGAACCTCCCCTGCGTCTCCGCGCGCGGCATCGTCGATCTGGGCTATTCCATCGCCTATCCCTCGCCCGAGGGCCTCGTCGTCATCAACACGTCGGGCGCGCAGCTGGTGTCGCGCAACCTCATCACGCGCGACCAGTGGCAGCGGCTGAAGCCCGCGTCCTTCGTCGCCAGCGTCCATTCCGGCCGCTATGTGACGTCCTACACGCCGATCTCAGGGCCGGCCGCGACGCTCGTCATCGACCTCAGCGGCGAGCAGCCGTTCATCACGCACGCCGACGCCCACGCAACCGCGATGTATTATGACATCGAAACCAGCCGCCTCTTCTACGCGGAGGGCCTCGAGATCCTCGAATGGGACGCGCTCACCGCCGCGCCCGACATGTTCACATGGCGCTCGAAGATTTTCGCGCTCGCGGGCCATGTGAACTTCTCCTGCTTCCTCGCCGACGTCGAGCAGATGGCGGGCGCGGACACGCTCAGCTTCACCGCGCGCATTATCGCCGACGGCCGTCAGGTCGCGAGCGTGCAGACTGTCAACCAGGTCGCGCGCCTGCCGTCGGGCTTCCTCGCGCGCAACTGGGAGATAGAGGTCCAGAGCAATGCGAAGGTCACCGCCCTCGCCCTCGCCTTCTCGCCCACGGAGCTGTCGGCATGACGCCGCGCGCCGCAAACCCGTCGGTCGAGAACAACCAAGCGTTCCGTCTTCTTCAGGAGAAGGTCGGCATTCTCAACGGAGAGCGCGGCGATCGGCGCAAAGCGGCTATGCGCGAGGGCGACGCGCAGGATTTGCGCGAATTCATCGCCAATCTGCGCAAGGGCACGGCCGACGTGCAGAAGGATCTGGCCGACGCCGTCGCCACGCTCGAGCAGCTGTCCAACAATCTCGACACGATCAGCGCGAGCCTCGACGAAACGAAAGGTGAGCTGGAAACCACCCAGCAGGGCCTGGCGGCGGCACAGCAGCAGCTTGGCGGCCTGCAAGAGACACTTTCGTCGGTGCAACAGGCGATCGCCCTCGCGCAATCGGCCATCGACGCGCTCGACCAGAGCGGCGCGGCCGTCGCGCAGGATCTCGCCTCGCTTCAGTCGGCCGCCGGCGCGGTCACCATTCCCGACCTGACCTCGAGCGACGTCATGGCAGCGCCCACAGCCGCCGAGCACAATCTGCTACGAGCCGATGTCGTGGCGATGCGAGCGGCCCTCATCGCGATGCGGACGGCAGTTTCCTCTTAGGCGAGTCCTGCGCTATAGTGCGGCGACGCGCATGAGTGCGGCTCCCTGTTCATGGAACCGCGCATGTCTGCACCCGGCATTATTCTCGACGAACCTGACCGCCTCATCGCCTGGGCTGCGAAGCAGTTCGGGCTCAATTTCTTCTCCGACGCGCGCGCGATCGGCTGGGGCACGCTCGACGATATCCGCGCGGTCGCCATCTACGAGCGATGGACCGGCACCGACTGCAGCGTCCATCTCGTCAGCGACCAGCGCCCCGGCTGGTTGTCGCGCAGGTTCATCGCCGCCGGCTTCACCTATCCGTTCGTCGTCGGTGGGCTGCACCGCATGACCGGCCTCGTCCCCGCATCGAACAAGCGCGCGCTCCGACTCAATCAGCATTTTGGTTTCAGGATCGAGGGTGCGCTTCGCCGCGGCGCGAACGACGGCGGCGACATGATCGTCATGGGTATGCTCCGTGAGGAGTGCCCCTTCATCGCAAAGGACATGCTCCATGAGCAGTAAAGGCAGTGCCCCCAGCCCCGATCCGCAGATCGGGCGCGCCGCGATCATGCAGGCTGAGCTCGGCAAGGAGTTCCTCAACTTCTCGAAGGAGCAATATGCGACGCAGAATGCGCGCAATGACAAGCTCGACGATCTCTCGACCCGCGTCGCCAACGCCCAGCTCGACGCCTCCACGCAGGCGCAGGAGTGGGCGTCGGAGGATCGCGACCGCTACAAGTCCGTGTTCCAGCCGCTGCAGGACGAGTTCATCGCCGAGGCCAATAAATACGGCTCGCAGGAATATCAGGACAAGGCCGCCAGCGAAGCGCGCGCGGACGTCATCAATGCCGCGACCGGGCAGGCGCAGCAGCGTCAGCGTCAGATGGCGTCGATGGGTATTTCGCCGACGAGCGGCCGTTACGCCGGGATCGAGCGCGCGTCCGACGTGCAGGTGTCGCTGGGCGCTGCCGGTGCGGAGAACAACGCGCGCCAGCTCGCGCGTGACAAGGGCCTTGCACTGAAGGCGGACTCGATCAATCTGGGCAACGGCCTCCCGTCGTCGGCCGCCGGATCGCTGGGGCTTGGCGTGACCGCCGGCAGCAGCGCGGTCAACACATCGACCGTGCCGATCTCGACCGCGAACCAGTCGCTCGGCGTGCTGCAGGGCGGCTATGGCACAGCCATGAACGGCTATGCCGGCCAGGCCAACACACTCAACAGCCTGTATCAGAACCAGCTCAGCTCCTGGCAGGCGCAACAGCAGGCGAGTGGCGGCATCTTCAACACGCTCGGTACCGTCGCGGGCGCCGCCATCATGGCATCCTCGAAGGAGTACAAGGAGGACAAGGCGCCGGCAAAGGGCGTGCTCGACGCAGTACGCGACATGCCGGTGGAGGAGTGGACCTACAAGAAAGGGATCGCCGACGAAGGCCGTCACATCGGCCCCTATGCCGAGGACTTCCAGGCCGCGACCGGCAAGGGCGACGGCAAGTCCATCCCCGTCGTCGACGCGATCGGCGTTGCGCTCGGCGCGATCCGCGAACTCGACGAGAAGGTGAGCAAGATGGAACGCGGCGTGATCCGCAAGGATAAGGGCCGCAAGGCCGCATAAGGAGGTAACATGGTCAACTTCTCCATCGGTCTCGGATCGTTCGCGCAGGGCCTCAACCAGGGCCTGTCCATGGGTTCCCAGATCAAGGGCGTCATCGACCAGCGTAAGATGCGTAACATCGCCAAGGATGGCACCGCGCAGGCGACCGCCGCGCGGGACAGCGCGATCACGGGCGCGATCGAGACCACGGCGAACGAGGATGGATCGCAGTCGTTCAAGGTCGGGGACCAGACGTTCAGCGACCAGGGGCAGGCGCGCAACGCCGCGGCCCAGCAGGTGGGCACCGTCATGGACTTCTACCGTCAGACGACGGTGCCCAAGCTCATTCAGGGCTATCTGGATCTCGGCGATCCGGACAAGGCGCAGCAGCTCCAGTCCTGGATGGAGACGAGCGAGGCCGAGGGGATCACGCGCGACTGGGCACGCGGCGCACGCCTGGCGCTGCTCGGCGACACCAAGGGCGCCATGCGGAAGTTCGGCAAGCTCTACGAAAAGATGGAGCCGGGTTCGAAATATATCGGGATGGAGGACATCACCGAGCCCAATTTCGAGGAGAAGGCGCTGCCGGGCACCGGCCAGACCATCCGCGTCGAGAATGGCACACGCCCGGCCGGCGTTCGCCTGAAGTTGCGCAACGCCGACGGTGAAGAGGTCAGCCACGACTTCACCAGCACGGAGGATCTCTATCAGACGGCGATGATGACGCTCTCTCCCGACAAGTTCGTCGGCCGCGCCTTTTCGGAGATGGACAAGGCGAGCGCCGCGCGCCTCGCGTCGGCGAAGTCCGATCAGGAGTTTCAGCGTGACGTCGCGCTCAAGCGTATGGGCGCGGCCATCGACGATCAGCGTGACGAGCGACAGCACAAGCGGCAAATGATCCGCAGCGATCGCGAGTTCGGGCAGACGACGCAGCGCGACGCGACGCAGCAGGGCTATGACCTTGAAAAGATCATGACCGGCAAGCAGCTCGACGCGGCGCTCGCGCCAGCGATGGAGGCCGCGAAGGTCAAGGGCGACACGCCCGAGGATGCGCGCAAAGCGATCAGCGCGATCTGGAAGACGTTGTCGGAAACCTCTATCGGCGAGGGCTCCTTTAGCAAACTCCCGCCAGCAGAGCAGATCAAGCAAGCCACGGCGATCTACAGCCAGCAGAGCACGGCGGCGCGCGGCGTGATCCAGGGCGGCGCGCCGTCGAACAACGGTGGCCGCGGTATTCCAAAGCTGTGGTGACAGCGGCCCTACAAGCGGGGTAGGATGCGGGTCGCCGCGCATGAGTGTGGTCTTTTCCCAAAGACACCTCATCGCGAGTGACCGCCTTGGCCAAGTCGATCTTCCAGCTTTCGCCGCTTGACGCCGAAACTCAACGTCAGAGCCAAGGGATGGGCGTCATCGACCTGTCCCCGCCTGATCTGCCCGCTATCGATGTTCCTCCGCCGCCCGCAGCGCCGGCCGTATCGGCTGGCGTGCGTTCCGATGGCCGCATGCCGGCCGCCGCCAAGGCCCCGCCCGCCCTCGTCACCGCGTTCGAGAGTGCGGCGCTCAAATATGACATCCCGCTCAACATCATCATGGCGCTGGGCGAGCAGGAATCGCGCTACAATCCCGGCGCGCTGGGCACGCCCACGCAATGGGGCCGTGCCAAGGGCCTGATGCAGTTCCTCGACAGCACGGCCGCGCGCCTCGGCATCAACCCCTTCGATCCGATCCAGTCGATCGACGCCGCTGCCATGCAGCTGCGCGACCGTCTCAACCGCGGCTATTCCATGGCGGATGCGGTCAAAGAGCATTTTGCCGGGCCCGACCGCAAGAAGTGGGGCAGTAAGACGGCGCGCTATGGCGAGGAGGTTCTCGCTCGCGCTGCCCGCCTGAAGGGTGAGCTCGCGCCGCGTTACGCCGGCCGGCCGCCCAGCGGTGGCCCCTGGTATGCGCCAGGCGCAGAGAAGGGCGCAGGATCGGGCGATGTGTCGGCGGATGCCGTCTCGGCGCTGGTCGGGAAGCCGTCGCGCGCTAAGCCGACCAGCCTTGCCGACACGATCGAGAACCCGAACGATCTGCGCAACATCATCGCGCGGCGCGAGACCGAGGCGCAGCGCAAGCCGGACGAGGGCAACCTCATGCCGGGCCAGCGTCTCGGTGTCGGCGATCAGTTCCGCTCGGACGTCAAGCGCGGCGTCGCCAATGTCGGCAATCTGGGCGTCGGCCTCGCAGCTTTGGGCGCGGACCTCGTCGGCGCGGATGACACTGCCGACGCATTGCTGCAGCGCTATATCGCCAACGAGGCGGAAAATGCCGACAAGAATCCGGCTGTCATCGGCACATATAAGAATGTGCATGATCTGGGGGATGCTGGGCGATACGCACTGGAGGCGGTTGGTGAAAACCTGCCCATGCTCGTGCCCTCCCTTCTGTCCGGCGGACTGGGGGCGGTAGCCGCACGCAAAGCTGCCGAGCGCGGCGTCGTCAAGTTCATCGACGCCCAAATCGCCAAAGGCGTCTCGCGCGAGGTTGCTGAACGTCAGGCAGCGCAATTTGTCACGCGCCGCGCGACCGCCGGCGCAGCTGGGGGCGCGGCCGCGTCCTCGGTCGGCATGGAGAGCGGGAGCATCTATGGCGATACCTTCTCCGAGACGGGGAAGAAGGCCCCTGGTCTGGCGCTGGCCTTCGGTGTGCCCGCCGGCCTCCTCGACGCGATCGAGCCTGTCTATGCGCTGCGCCGCGTCGCTGGCCCGGCCGTCGATCAACTGGCGGGCGGCATCATCCGGCGCATCGGCCGGGAGGCGGGCACGCAATTCCTGATCGAGGCAGGAACCGAAGGGCTCCAGACCCTACTGGAGCAAGCGCCGAAGTCGATCGAGACCGGTCAGCCCTATTGGACGGAAGAGCTTCTCGACCAGGTCATTGACGCTGGGCTGAAGGGCGGCATCGGCGGTGGTGTCATCGGCGCAGGATCCGGCGCAC
>NZ_NOIW01000056.1:0-37276 GCF_002708645.1 Sphingobium sp. IP1 | reverse complement strand
CGTTTGCTGGCACTGGCAGGCTGGCGCGCGGCGGCCGCCCATAATGTGGCGCCGCCGATCAGGGCGATCATCAGGGCGATCCTCCCCTTGCCGGGGCCGATGTGCGCGAATATCCGCACTGCCACCGCCCTTCCCCCGCGCGCTCCGCCACGCAAGGCAGGTGGATCAGGTGCCGGCCTCCGTCACCGTGCTCGACAAGGCGGCGATCGACCGGGCGCAGGATCTGGGCGTCACCGAATTGCTGCTGCGCACGCCGGGCGTCAGCATCTCGCGCAATGGCGGCTATGGCACGGCGACGTCGCTGCGTATTCGTGGCGCGGAATCCGACCAGACCGTGGTCGTGATCGACGGCGTGAAGCTCAACGATCCCTCTTCGGCCGGCGGCGGCTATAATTTCGCAAACCTGCTGGTCGGCGACGCCTCGCGGATCGAAGTGCTGCGCGGTCCCCAGTCGACCTTGTGGGGCAGCCAGGCGATCGGCGGCGTCGTCAATGTCGTCACTGCCATGCCCGAAAAGGCGCTGGAAGGCAGCTTCGACATCGAGGCGGGGTCGCGCGACACGGTCAGCGCCCGCGCGGCGCTGGGCGGCAAGACCGGCCCGGTCAGCTGGCGGATCGGCGGACAGAGCTTCACCACCGACGGCATTTCCGCGATCAGCCCGGCCTTTGGCGGCAAGGAGAAGGACGGCTATACCAACCGCAGCGTCACCGGCCGGGTCGAGGTTGCGCTGGCGGACGGGATCAGCGCGGACCTGCGCGGCTATTATTCCGATGGTAAGGTCGATTTCGACGCCACCAGCGCGGACAGTCCCGCCTATGGCACCAATCGCGAATTTGTCGGCTATGCCGGCTTTAACGTCGCACTGCTCGACGGCCGCTTCCGCAACCGTTTCGGCTATGGCTATACCGACACCGATCGCGACAATTATGATCCGCGCAACCAGCGCAAGCAGACGTTCGACGCGGCGGGGCGCAACCAGCGGCTGGAATATCAGGGCAGCTTTGCCATTGCCGACGGCTGGACCGCGTTGTTCGGGGTGGAGAATGAAAATAGTCGCTTCCGCAGCGTGTCGCCTTCGGCGTCGCTTTCGGTGCCGATTCCCGATCCGGCTCGCGGCAAGGCGGAGATCACCAGCGTCTATGGCCAGCTCAATGCCCAGCCGATTACGGGCCTGACCCTGACCGGCGGGCTGCGCTATGACGATCATAACCGCTATGGCGGCCGTACCCTCTTTTCCGCCGGTGGCGTCTGGGCGCTGCCGACCGGGACGGTGCTGCGCGCCAGCTATGGCGAGGGGTTCAAGGCGCCGACCCTCTATCAGCTCTTTTCCGAATATGGGAATCAGGCGCTCGATCCCGAACGCGCCCATGGCTGGGAAGCGGGCGCGGAGCAACGTTTCTTTGGCGAGAAACTGCGACTGGGCGCGACCTGGTTCGATCGGACCACGACCGACCAGATCATCTATAATAGCTGTTCCACCAGTTCGACCGATCCGCTCTGCTTCATGCCCGGCACCACCACCCGCCGCTATGGCTATTATCTCAATGTCGCGCGCGCCAAGGCGCATGGCATAGAGGCGCAGGTGGCGGTCGAACCGGTCAAGGGACTGACCATCGACGGCAATTATAGCTGGACCGTGGCGGAGGATCGTTCGGAAGGGACCGCGAACGAAGGCAATTGGCTGCCGCGTCGGCCGCGCAACAGCGCCAATGGTTCGATCAGCTATGCCTGGCCCTTCGGCCTCACCACCGGCGCGGCGGTGCGCTGGTCCGGCCATAGCTATGACAATGCGGCCAACACCACCCGGCTGGACGATTATACGCTGGTCGACCTGCGCGCCGAATATGCATTCACCCCGGCGTTGCGCCTGTTCGCCCGCGTCGAGAATCTCTTCGACGAGAACTACATGACGGCCTATCGCTATGGCACGCTCGGCCGCAGCATCTATGCTGGCTTGCGGGGGCGCTTCTGATGCTGCGCCCCGTCGAACCCGGCCCCGCCATCGTCGCCTGCAGCACCTGCCGTCATTCGGCGACGATGCGAGAGGATGAGGAGGGCGTGCGCGGCGGGGCACGGCTGGCGGAGGCGCTGCGCACGGTGCAGGCCTCCGACCCGCGCTATGCCACCGTCGCGGTGCAGGACATGCCCTGCCTGTTCGCCTGCCAGGATCATTGCACCGTCCATCTGCGCGCGCCGGGCAAGGTCGGCTATGTAATGGGGCGGTTCACACCGGATGCCGATGCGGCGCGCGCGATCCTCGATTATGCCATTGCCTATGCCGCCAGCGAGCATGGCCGCGTCGCCTTTCGCGAATGGCCCGAAGGCGTGAAGGGCCATTTCATCACCCGTACCCCGCCGGAAGGATTTGTCGTCGAATGAGCTTCGCCTCGATCACCGATTTCGAAAATGCCCTGGCCAATCTGCCGCCGGCCGAGGAACTGGCCAGCGCGGCTGCACGCGCGCGGCAGGCGGAACTGACCAAGCCGCTCGGCGCGCTCGGCCGGCTGGAGGATGTCGCGATCTTCATGGCGAGTTGGCAGGGGCGCGCGGTGCCGCGCCTGAAACGGGCGCGTGCCGCGATCTTTGCCGGCAATCATGGCTTCACCGTCCATGGCGTCAGCGCCTATCCCGCCGCCGTGACCGCGCAGATGGTCGCCAATTTCGCCGCCGGCGGCGCGGCGATCAATGCGCTCGCCGGTGTCGCCGGGCTGGAACTGGCGGTGCGATCGATCGATCTGGACCGGCCAACGGCGGACTTCACCGTCGCGCCCGCCATGACCGAGGAGGAGTGCCTGACCGCGCTGTCGATCGGCGCGGCGGCGGCAGAAGAGGATCTGGACCTGCTGGTCGTGGGCGAAATGGGGATCGGCAATTCGACCGCCGCCGCAGCCCTGAGCGCCCGCAGCTTTGGCGGCGCCGTGCGCGACTGGGTTGGTCCCGGCACGGGCGTCGATGGCGAGGGGATTGCGCGCAAGATTGCGACGATCGATCGGGCGCTCGCCTTTCATGCCGATGCGCCCGCCAGCGCCTTTGAAACGCTGCGCCGGCTGGGCGGACGCGAACTGGCGGCGATTGCCGGCGCGGTGCTGCGCGCCCGCCAGCTGGGCGTGCCGGTGCTGCTCGACGGTTTCATCAGTTGCGCCGCGATCGCGCCGCTGGTGGCGCAGGTGCCGGCCTTTGCCGACCATTGCCTGGCCGGCCATTGCTCGGCCGAGCCGGGCCATGGCCTGCTGCTGGAGCGGATGGGCCTTGAACCGCTGCTGCGCCTCGACATGCGATTGGGCGAAGGCAGCGGTGCGGCGGTGGCGGCCAATATCGTCCGCGCGGCCGTAGCAGCACATAGCGGCATGGCGACCTTTGCCGAGGCGGCGGTGTCGACCGCGACATGATGGGCATGCCGCTCCATCTGCTGCGGCATGGCGCGCCCGAGACGCCCGGCCTGTTGCTGGGGCGGACCGACAGCGTGCCGACGCGCGCGGGCATCGACGCCTGCCTGGCGCAGGCGGAGGGGCTGGAGATCGAGATGATCGTGACGTCCGACCTGCAGCGCGCCCGGCAGGCGGCAACCGCGATCGGCGAGCGCGCCGGCTTGCCGGTGTGGGTCGATCCGCGTTGGCGGGAACTGGATTTCGGCATCTGGGATGGCCTGGCCCCGGCCGATGTCGATCCCGAGGCGCTCGCCCGTTTCTGGCAGGATCCCGATGGTTTCGCGCCGCCGGGCAGCGAGGGCTGGACGGCATTGCTGGGGCGGATCGCCGATGCGGTCGAGGATTTGCCGCGCGTGCCCACATTGGTGCTGACCCATGGCGGGGCGATGCGCGCGGCGCTGGCCCATCTGTGCGGGTTCAGCGTGCAGCAGAGCTGGAGCTTCGGCCTGCCCTATGCCGCCTTGCTGTCGCTGGAACGCTGGACCGGGGAGCCGCCGCTCGCCCGCATCACGGGCCTGCGCCCATGAAGGGGCTGGTCCTTGCCATCCAGTTTCTGACCCGCCTGCCGATGCCAAAGGTGACAGCGAACGAGACAGACTTCGCACGGTCGATCCGATGGTTTCCGGCGGTCGGCGCGATTGTCGGTCTATCTGTCATGTTCGCTGTCAATCTTGGCGTTCACATCGATCCCTGGATCGGGGCGCTGGCCGGGCTGCTCTGCTGGGTCGGCGTGACCGGGGCGCTGCATCTCGACGGGCTCGGCGACATCGCTGATGCCTGCGGCGCGGTGCATAAGGGGCGCGACAGGCTGCTGGCGGTGCTGGCCGACCCGCATGTCGGCAGTTTCGGCGTGGTGGCGATCGGCCTGCAACTGATCGTCAAGCTGCTGCTGCTCCATGCGCTGGTCGAACGGGGCATGATGTTGCCGCTGCTGCTCATTCCCTTTGCCGCGCGGATCGGGCCGCTGCTGTGGGCGCGGATGCTGCCGCCGCTGCATGCCGGGCTGGGCGCGCGCTTTGCCGATGCCGTCAAAACGATCCACATCGCCCTGTGGATAAGTCTGTTGATAATCGCCGCCTGGTGGCTGCCGGCCCTGCTCGCAACGCCGCTGTTGATGCTGGTCTGGGGCCTGTGGCTGAAGCGCCGGCTGGGCGGCATTTCCGGCGATGGCCATGGCGCGGGCATTGAACTGGTTGAAAGCGGGCTGCTTTTCGTCGTCCTGATCGCGAGCGGCACAACATGACGACGCGCTGGACCTGGCATGGCGGCGGCGTGGCGGCGGCGAGCGCGCATTTCGGCGGCGCGCCCGAAAGCTGGCTGGACTTATCCACAGGCATCAATCCCCATGCCTGGCCCGGCGCAGCCGAGCAGGCGATCGACTGGCGCGCCTTGCCCGACGAGCAGGGACTGCGCGCGCTCGAACAGGCGGCGGCCGATCATTTCGGCGTCGCGGCCGATCATGTCTGCGCGCTGCCGGGGACGGAGATTGGCCTGCGCCTTGTTGGCGCATTGCTTGACGGTTCGGTCCGCCATGCCAGCCCGGCCTATCGCACCCATGGCGTCATGGTGCCCGGCGCCGCGTCGGTCGATCTCGACCGTCTGGACGAGGCGGACGGGCAGACGCTGATCCTCGCCAACCCCAATAATCCCGACGGGCGCATCCATGGCGTGGCCGCCCTGCTCGCCCTGCTCGACCGGCGCGGGCCGGACGGCTGGCTGGTGGTGGACGAGGCCTTTGCCGATGGCCATCCCGGCATCAGCCTGGCGCCCTTCGTGGCCGACGATCGCCGCCTCATGCTGTTGCGCTCCTTCGGCAAGTTTTTCGGGCTTGCCGGCCTGCGCCTCGGTTTTCTAGTGGCGCCGCGCGCGATCATTGCGCGGGTGCGGGACAGGCTGGGTGCCTGGCCGGTGTCGGCCGCCGCCATTGCCATCGGCATGGCGGCCTATCGCGATAGAGCTTGGATAGAAGCGATGCGCGGTCAGCTCCAGCGGGAGGCGCAGGCGCTCGATGCGTTGCTGTCGCGCTGTGGTTATCAGCCGATCGGCCAAAGCCCGCTCTTCCGCCTGATCGAAACGCCCCATGCCATGGCCATGTTCGAGCGGCTGGCCGGGCAGGCGATCCTGACCCGGCCGTTCGAGGCCCAGCCGCACTGGCTGCGCATCGGCCTGCCGGCAGACGCGATGGGCCTGGCCCGACTGGAACAGGCGCTGCGGCGTGGCTGATCCGGTTGCGTTGCTGTCACTCGCGCTGGATGCGGTGGTCGGCTGGCCGGCGGCACTCTATCGCCGGGTCGGCCATCCGGTCGGCGGCTTTGCGCGGCTCATCGATCATTGTGCTGTGCGCTGGAATGATCCGGCGCGTAGCGCTCTCGCCCGGAAAATGGGCGGAATGGCGACGGTGCTGGTCCTGCTGTCGGTGGCGGGCGGTGGCGGATGGCTGGTCCAGCATCAGCTCCGCCTCTGGTTGCCGGAACCATGGAGTTGGCTGCTGATCGGTCTGCTGGCCTATCCGGCGCTGGCGCTGCGTAGCCTCTATAGCCATGTCCGCGCGGTCCATCGCGCACTGGCGGCCGAAGACCTGCCGGCCGCACGGGAGGCGGTCGGCATGATCGTCGGTCGCGATACGCAATCGCTCGATGAAAGCGGCGTCACCCGCGCCGCGATCGAGAGCCTGGCGGAAAGCTTCTGCGATGGTGTCGTCGCGCCCTTCTTCTGGCTGCTGTTGCTGGGCCTGCCGGGTGTCTGGGCCTATAAGGCGGTGAACACGGCCGACAGCATGATCGGCCATCGCGAAGCCCCCTGGGGGCCGTTCGGCTGGGCGGCGGCGCGCACCGATGACCTGATGAACCTGATCCCGGCGCGGCTGGCCGGTTGCCTGCTCTGTCTGGCGGGCGGTGGCGGCTGGCGGGTGATGTGGCGCGACGCGCGCAATCATGCCTCGCCCAATGCCGGCTGGCCCGAAGCCGCAATGGCGGGCGCGCTCGACCTGCGGCTGGCCGGGCCGATCCGCTATGATGGCGTACGCCATGACAAGCCGTGGATCGGCAGCGGGCGAAGCGAGGCCGATCCGCTCGACCTGCGCTGGGCGCTGGCCATCTATGTTCAGGCCTGCCTGCTGCTCTGGCTGGTGGCCGGGTTGCAGGCGCTGTTTGCGGGAGACATGATATGACAAGCAGCCTGCTGGTGCTGGGCGGCGCGCGATCGGGCAAGAGCCGCCATGCCCAGGCAGCGGCGGAAGCGCTGCCCGGCGCGCACGTCTTCATCGCCACGGCCGAGATTTGGGACGCGGAAATGGCCGACCGGATTGCCCGGCACCGGGCCGATCGCGGGCCGGAATGGGAAACAGTGGAGGCGCCGATCGACCTGCCGGGCGCGATCGCGGCGGCGCGGGGCAAGACCGTGCTGGTCGATTGCCTGACCTTGTGGGCCAGCAACCTGCTGCTGGCGGAAAAGGATGGGGAAGCTGCGGCGGACGCGCTCTGTGCCGCGATCCTGGCTCATGACGGGGCGATCATCCTGGTCGCCAATGAGGTTGGGCTGGGCATCGTGCCCGACAATGCGCTGGCGCGGCGCTTTCGCGATCTGGCCGGGACATTGAACCAGCGGGTTGCGGCGGTGGTGGATCGGGTCGTTTTCGTCGCGGCGGGCCTGCCGCTCGCGCTGAAGGGGTGAAGGGGCGGCGGACCGCCCCCTCGTTCGATTAGTCGCGCAGCAGTTCGTTGATGCCGGTCTTCGACCGGGTCTGTGCGTCGACGCGCTTGACGATCACGGCGCAATAGAGGCTGGGGCCGGGCGTGCCGTCGGGCAGCGGCTTGCCGGGCAGCGAGCCGGGGACGACCACCGAATAAGGCGGCACTTCGCCGATGAAGACTTCACCGGTGGCGCGGTCGACGATCTTGGTCGACATGCCGATGAACACGCCCATCGACAGCACCGAACCCTTGCCGATGCGCACGCCCTCGACCACTTCCGAACGGGCGCCGATGAAGCAGTCATCCTCGATGATGACCGGGTCGGCCTGCAGCGGTTCGAGCACGCCGCCGATGCCGACGCCGCCCGACAGATGGACATTCTTGCCGATCTGGGCGCAGCTGCCGACCGTCACCCAGGTGTCGACCATCGTGCCTTCATCGACGAAGGCGCCGATGTTGACGAAGCTGGGCATCAGGATGACATTTTTGGCGATGTGCGATCCGGCGCGGGCGAAGCTGCCCGGCACGGCGCGGAAACCGGCGGCGCGGAAGGCGGCCTCGTCCCAGCCGGCGAACTTGCTGGGCACCTTGTCCCACCAGTGGCCGGCGCCCGGACCATTGTCGATCATGACATTGTCGTTGAGGCGGAAGGAGAGCAGCACGGCCTTCTTCGCCCACTGGTTGACCTGCCAGCCGGCTTCGGTCGGCTCGGCGACGCGCAGTTCGCCCTTGTCGAGCAGGGCCAGCGCCTTGTCGACCGCCTGGCGGACGTCGCCCTGGGTCGACAGGTTGATATTGGCCCGGTCCTCCCAGGCGGCGTCGATGATCGCGATCAGGTCTTGGCTCATGGTCTTTCCCCAAAAATATCCGCCAGGAACGGCGTCAGATGGTCGGTTTCATAATCGATGAAATCGGGATGATGGTCGTGGTTGCCCGCTTCCGACCCGTTATTGACCCAGATGGTGGTCATGCCGATCGCCTTGGCGGGCTTGAGGTTGCGGGCCATGTCCTCGAAAAAGGCGGCGCGGGTCGGGTCGACGGCGTGAACGCTGCACAGCTCGGCATAGCCCGACGGATCGGGCTTAGGCACATAGCGGCAGGCATGGATGTCGTGGATCAGCTCGAACGCGCCGGCGAGGCCCAGCCGGTCGAGCACGCGGCCGGCATAGGTGGCGTCGCCATTGGTGAAGATCAGGCGGCGGCCAGGCAGGGCGGCGATATGGGCGTTGAGGTCGGCATCGACCGCCAGCCGCTCCATCGAGATGTCATGGACATAGTCGAGAAATTCGCGCGGTTCGATGCCATGATGGTGCATCAGTCCCGACAGGGTCGTGCCATGCTCCATGAAATAGCGTTTCTGGACGATCCGCGCCTCGGCCGGGTCGCAGCCCAGCAGGCCCTGGATATATTCGCCCATCTTCACGTCGATCAGCGCGAACAGGTCCGCCTTCGCCGGATAGAGCGTATTGTCCAGATCGAAGATCCAGGTGTCGACATGGGCCAGGTCCGCGCGCATGGCCGGGCCCTAATCCCCGCCGGGGATTAGGGCAAGGGCGCAAAGGCCCCATGGATCGGCCGCATCAGCCGCAGCCGGGCGCTTCGCTGTCGTGATAGAAGTCCTGCACCGCAGCCCAGGCATCCTCGGCCGTCTCGACCCAGGTCAGCAGGTTGAGGTCATTGTGCGAAATTACGCCCTCGTCCGCCAGCGCCTCGAAATCGACGACCTTGTTCCAGAAATCCTTGCCGAACAGCAGGATCGGGATCGGCTTCATCTTGCCGGTCTGGATCAGGGTCAGCAGCTCGAACATCTCGTCGAACGTGCCGAAACCGCCCGGGAAGACGGCGAGCGCGCGGGCGCGCAGCAGGAAATGCATCTTGCGCAGCGCGAAATAGTGGAACTGGAAGCTCAGCTCCGGCGTGACGAACAGATTGGGCGCCTGTTCATGCGGCAGGACGATGTTCATGCCGATCGTGGTCTGGCCGACATCGACCGCGCCGCGATTGGCCGCTTCCATGATCGAGGGGCCGCCGCCCGAGCAGACGACGAAGTGACGGCAGCCGGCGGCATTCACCGGATATTGCGCCGCGATCCGCGCGAGCTTGCGCGCTTCCTCATAATAGCGGGCCTTCTTGCCCAGATTTTCCGCGATCTTCTTCTGCTGCGGCGTAGTGGCTGCGTCGATCCGCGCCTGGACCTGATCGGGTTCGGGAATGCGGGCGGAGCCGTAGAAGACGAAGGTGGATTCGATCCGCGCCTCGTCCATCAGCAGCTGGGGTTTGAGCAATTCAAGCTGGAAGCGCACCGGGCGCAGATCCTCGCGCAGCAGGAACTCATTGTCCTGGAAGGCGAGCTTGTAGGCGGCGCTGCTGGTCTGGGGGGTTTCGATCGCCTTCCTGGCGTCGTCCGCTTCCTGGCGTGCGGGGCGGAATTTGCGTTCTTCAATTTCTTTCTTGGTCATTCCCAACAAGCTAGGCGCGGCAGGTGACAATGCCAAGACCGTTAGCGGGAAAATCCGCCAAGTTGGCTATTTCGGCTTAGCGGCAAAAGCCGCCGCGGCCGCCCATGTCGAAATGGAAATGGTCATGATGGGCGGCGTTATAGTCGGGCGACAGCACCGTGTTGAACCGCTTGCAGGCGCTGGCATGGACCACTTCCAGGAATTGGCGGGTGCGCTTGTCGCCATTCCAGTCTTTCTCGACGCTGATCCGCCGCCCGTCGCTCAGGACGAAGGCGGATACGTCGATCGCATTGCTGTGGGCATGTTCGCTGAGCTTGCCGCTGCCCGCGATCGGCCGACAATTATAGGTGCCGAATGTCTCGATCTTCTCGATCTCCGCGCCCAGGATCAGCCGGGCGGCAGGCTGCACCGCATAGCGCGACCAGGCGGCGAAATTGGCGGCAAGGTTGCAGGTCATGGCGCCCAGGCCCGAGGTCGGCACGCCGATGTCGAGCAGCTTGACGCTACCGATCGCGCTGCAGCCACCACCGAAATTCTGATCGGGCAGGGGGGTGAAGGCGACCGACTGGGACTGCAGCTTGGCGAAACATTGCCGGGTTTCGAGTGGCGGCGGCGCGGGCGGGGTG
Organism: Sphingobium sp. IP1; assembly: GCF_002708645.1. Taxonomy (NCBI): domain Bacteria; kingdom Pseudomonadati; phylum Pseudomonadota; class Alphaproteobacteria; order Sphingomonadales; family Sphingobiaceae; genus Sphingobium; species Sphingobium sp. IP1. The sequence goes on along the minus strand of NZ_NOIW01000056.1, from coordinate 27,071 downwards.
GTTGGGCGCGCGCTCTTCACCGGTTTGGATGCACGCGCGACTCGACCCTTGGGCACCAGGTCGCCGCTGCAGGCGGCCAGCATGCTCGCCATCGTCGCGGCCAGGGCCGCGCTGCGCCATACCGAATTTTTCGTCGCCCGCTCTACCATCAATCCCGCATTTACCACGGCTTTCCGGGCCGATGGGTTAACGGCGCTGTCATTTCGTCGCATTTTGCTGCGGCTTGACTCTTTTTCCGAAATCTTTAGGGCGGCCGACGGGCCACGCGGTCCCAACGCCGCGCGTGCTCTCTGTAAGGAGACGCATTACATGACTGATCTGACTGCCGTTGACGCCACCATTGCGCCTGCCGCAAAGCCCGCAACCCGTCCGGCTCGCCCCTTTTTCTCTTCCGGTCCCTGCGCCAAGCCTCCGGGCTGGGATGCCGCCAAGCTGGCCACTGAGTCGCTCGGCCGTTCGCACCGCGCCAAGATCGGCAAGACCCGCCTCGCCTACAGCATCGACCTGATGCGCGAGCTGCTGAACCTGCCTGACACCCACCGCATCGGCATCGTGCCGGGCTCCGACACCGGCGCCTTCGAAATGGCGATGTGGACCATGCTGGGCGCCCGCCCGGTGACGACGCTGGCCTGGGAAAGCTTCGGCGAAGGCTGGGTGACGGATGCCGCCAAGCAGCTCAAGCTCGACCCGACCGTGATCCGCGCCGATTATGGCCAATTGCCCGACCTTTCCACCGTCGACTTCTCGAACGACGTGCTGTTCACCTGGAACGGCACCACCTCGGGCGTGCGCGTGCCGAACGCCGACTGGATCCCGGCCGATCGTGAAGGCCTGACCTTCGCTGACGCCACCAGCGCGGTCTTCGCCTATGAGATCGACTGGACCAAGATCGACGTCGCGACCTTCTCCTGGCAGAAAGTGCTGGGCGGCGAGGGCGGCCATGGCGTGCTGATCCTGGGCCCCCGCGCGGTCGAGCGTCTGGAAAACCATACCCCGGCCTGGCCGCTGCCCAAGGTGTTCCGCCTGATGGCGAAGGGCAAGCTCGCCGAAGGCGTGTTCAAGGGCGAAACCATCAACACGCCATCGATGCTGGCCGTCGAGGACGCGATCTTCGCGCTGGAATGGGGCAAGTCGCTGGGCGGCCTCAATGGCCTGATCGCGCGCAGCAACGCCAATGCGGCGGCGCTGGGCAAGATCGTCGCCGAACGCGACTGGCTCGGCCATCTCGCCGTCGATGAAGCCTCGCGCTCGACCACCAGCGTTTGCCTGACCGTCGAGGGCGCCGACGAAGCCTTCATCAAGGCCTTCGCCGGCCTGCTCGAGAAGGAAGGCGCCGCCTATGACGTCGCGGGCTATCGCGATGCCCCGGCGGGCTTGCGCATCTGGTGCGGCGCCACGGTCGAGACCGCCGATATCGAGGCGCTCGGTCCCTGGCTCGACTGGGCATATGCCCAGACCAAGGCTGCCGCTTAATCACATCATGGCGTCACCCCGGCCCTGAGCCGGGGTCCCGCTTCTTCATGTCCACTCCCGCAGATGAGCGGGACCCCGGATCAAGTCCGGGGTGACGATGAACGACAAGGATATTCCCATGCCCAAGGTTCTCATTTCCGACAAGATGGACCCCCGCGCCGCCGCGATCTTCCGCGAGCGCGGTGTCGAGGTCGACGTCATCACCGGCCAGACGCCGGAAGAACTGGCCGCGATGATCGGCGCCTATGACGGCCTCGCCATCCGCAGCTCGACCAAGGTCACCAAGGCGATCCTCGACGCCGCGACCAATTTGAAGGTCATCGGCCGTGCCGGCATCGGCGTCGACAATGTCGACATCCCGGCTGCCTCGGCCCAGGGCGTGATCGTGATGAACACGCCGTTCGGCAACTCGATCACCACTGCTGAACATGCCATCGCTCTGATGTTCGCGCTGGCCCGCCAGATCCCCGAAGCCAATGCCCAGACCCAGCAGGGCCTGTGGCCCAAGAACGGCTTCATGGGCGTGGAAGTGACCGGCAAGACGCTGGGCCTGATCGGCGCCGGCAATATCGGTTCGATCGTCGCCAGCCGCGCGCTCGGCCTCAAGATGAAGGTCGTCGCCTTCGATCCGTTCCTGACGCCCGAGCGCGCCGTGGAAATGGGCGTGGAAAAGGCCGATCTCGACACGCTGCTGGCGAAGGCCGACTTCATCACGCTGCACACGCCGCTGACCGACCAGACCCGCAACATCCTGTCGAAGGAAAATCTGGCCAAGACCAAGAAGGGCGTGCGCATCGTCAACTGTGCCCGTGGCGGCCTGATCGACGAAGCGGCGCTGAAGGAGGCGCTGGATTCGGGCCATGTCGCCGGCGCCGCGCTCGACGTGTTCCAGACCGAACCGGCCAAGGAATCGCCGCTGTTCGGCACGCCCAACTTCATCTGCACCCCGCATCTGGGCGCATCGACCGACGAAGCGCAGGTCAATGTCGCGCTGCAGGTGGCTGAACAGCTCAGCGACTATCTGCTCGATGGCGGCATCACCAATGCGCTGAACGTGCCCAGCCTGTCTGCCGAGGAAGCACCCAAGCTCAAGCCCTATATGGCGCTGGCGGAAAAGCTGGGCAGCCTGATCGGCCAGCTCGAAGGCGATGCCATCACCGGCGTTGCGGTCGAGGTCGAGGGCCATGCCGCCGAGCTGAACCAGAAGCCGATCACCGCCGCGGTGCTGGCCGGCCTGATGCGCGTCTATTCGGACACGGTGAACATGGTCAACGCGCCTTTCCTGGCGAAGGAGCGTGGTCTGGACGTGCGTGAGGTCCGTCATGACCGCGAAGGCGACTATCAGACGCTGGTGCGCGTCACCGTTTCGACCGAAGCGGGCGACAAGTCGGTCGCCGGCACGCTGTTCGGCCATGCCCAGCCGCGTCTGGTCGAGCTGTTCGGCATCAAGGTCGAAGCCGATCTCGACGGCCACATGCTCTACATCGTCAACCAGGACGCGCCGGGCTTCATCGGTCGCCTCGGTTCGAAGCTGGGCGAGTCGGACGTCAATATCGGCACCTTCCACCTGGGCCGTCGCAACCAGGGCGGCGAAGCCGTGCTGCTGCTGTCGGTCGACGGCACCGTCACCGAACCGCTGCGCTGGGCGATCTGCAACCTCGCCGGCGTGAAGCAGGTGAAGCTGCTGCGCTTCGCCTGATTCTCAATTCCGTTCGTGCTGAGTAGGGGCTGAGCCTGTCGAAGCCCCGTATCGAAGCATCCTTCGATACGCCATTTCGACTTCGCTCAATGGCTACTCAGGACGAACGGAGTAGAATTGGCCGCGTTTTGCGCTAAAGGGCCTGTCCCATGACCATGATCCCGCCAAGCCTGCTCCCGGAGGGGCTATCCGATCGCCTGCCGCCGCAGGCCGAAGCTTCCGCGCGCCTGGCGCGTCGCGTGCTCGATACGGTTGCGACCCATGGCTATGAACGGGTCATGCCGCCGCTGGCGGAGTTCGAGGATACGCTGACCCAGCGCCTCAAGTCGATGCGCGCGCAGGATCTGGTTCGCGCCGTCGACCCGGTGTCGCAGCGCACCCTGGCCTTTCGTCCCGACATGACCGCGCAGGTCGGCCGCATCGCCGCCACCCGCCTGCGCAGCGCGCCGCGTCCGCTGCGCCTGTCCTATGCCGGGCCGGTGATCCGCCAGAAGGCGAGCCAGCTGCGCCCCGAGCGCGAGAAGATGCAGCTGGGCGCCGAACTGATTGGCAGCGACAGCGCCGCCGCTGCGGTCGAGATCGTCAATATCGCGATCGAGGCGCTGAGCGCCGCTGGTGTCACCGGCATCACCATCGATTTCACCTTGCCCGACCTGATCGACGCGCTGGCCGCCGGCCCGCTGCCGCTGGCGGCGGAGGAACTGGAAGCCGTGCGCGCCGAACTGGACGCCAAGGATGCCGGCGCGCTGGTGGCGATCAGCCCGGCCGCCGCCGCCTATCTGCCGCTGATCGAGGCGACCGGTCCCTTCCATGCCGCGATGGAACGGCTGGAGGCGTTCAGCGCCAGCCTGGGCGGCGCGATCGACAGCCGCATCGCGGGCCTGCGCGCCATTGCCAAGCCGATCGGCTGGGACATCACCCTGACCCTAGATCCGACCGAACGGCACGGCTTCGAATTCCAGAACTGGTTCGGCTTCTCCATTTTTGCCGAGGGCTTCATCGGCGAGATCGGCCGTGGCGGCAGCTATGCCATTGCCCGTGCCGGCGAAGCGGATGAGCCCGCCATGGGCTTTTCCCTTTATCCCGATCCGCTGATCGACGCGGGCTTTGGCGACGAACGGCCCCGGCGCCTGTTCCTGCCGGTCGGCCATGATGTCGTGCGCGCGGCGGCGCTGCGGGCCGATGGTTGGCATACGGTTGCGGCCCTGGCTGACGGCGAAGATGGCGCTGCCCAGCGCTGTTCGCACTGGCTGGATGGCGTCGACCCCCGCGCCTACTGACCGAACAGTCGGCGCAGCCACGCATCAACGATGCCGGTGCCGGCATAGTCGGCATCGCCCATCTCGCGGTTGATCTGCATATGGCCGCGCAGCCCGCGTCCGGGGAGCGCATGAATCTCCACCGGCGTGCCCGCCTTGCGCAGCGCGGCGGCGAGCGCGTTGGACTGGGCGGTGCCGTCGACCCGATCGACATGGAGCAGCAGGAAATCGGGAACGTTGGGCTTTGCCGCCTGCAAGGTCGGCGATAGCGTCTTCTGCCGCGCCGGATCGGTGCCGAACGCCTGTTCATAGGTCTTCGCCATGAAGCGGCCGCCCTGTGCCATCTGGGTCGGCACGTCATAGGCGGCGCCATCCAGCGCGATGATGCCGCGCACCGCATCGGGCTTCAGCCCGGCCTTGGCGAAATAGCGCATGTCGGTGCCGACCAGCGCGACGAGGTGCGCGCCAGCGCTGTGGCCCATCAGGATGATGCGGTCTGGATCGATGCCCAGCGTTGCCGCCCGGCTGCGCAGATGGGCGACCGCATCGGCGACATCCTGCACTTGGCTCTCGACCGTGGCATCGGGCACAAGCCGGTAATTGATCGAGGCAAAGGCATAGCCAAGGCCGGTATAATGGGGCGCCTTGGCCGCGCCGGTGGCATTGTCCTTGCTGCCGCGCTTCCAGCCGCCGCCATGGACGAAGATGACGAGCGGTGCCTTCCTGCCCTTGCCCGGCCAGAAATCGATCGCCTGCAATGGATCATGGCCATAGGTCATGGCCTGCGGCGCAGTAGCCGTCTGGGCCTGCGCGGCCAGCGGCGTGCCGGCGAGCAGGGAGGGAATCAGGATGGGAATCAGCCGTCTGTGCATATGGATCGTCCTTCGCTGCCCCTGTGTCGCCATGATCGCGAGGGCGCATTCGGTCGTAAAGCCGGCACCTGGTATCAAAGTGTAATGGCGCTCCAACCTTGACGCATCGGCCCTGCCCGGCTAACGCGCGCCCCGCACAGGGCGTACCCCGCTCATCCTATTCCACCGGCATGCCGAGTCCCGTCGAAGGGCATGGCCGGTCCGCGCGGCGGGCGGAGGAGTGTATCCATGGCAAATGTTACCGTGATCGGCGCCCAATGGGGTGACGAAGGTAAGGGCAAGATCGTCGACTGGCTGTCGGAGCGCGCCGATGTCGTCGCCCGTTTCCAGGGCGGCCATAATGCCGGCCACACGCTGGTCGTCGGCGAGAAGGTCTACAAGCTCTCGCTGCTGCCGTCGGGCATCGTGCGCGGCACGCTGTCGGTGATCGGCAATGGCGTGGTGCTGGACCCCTGGCACTTCCGTGACGAGGTCGCCAAGCTCAAGGGCCAGGGCGTCGAGATCACGCCGGAAAACCTGCAGATCGCCGAGACCTGCCCGCTGATCCTGCCCTTCCACCGCGACCTCGACGGTCTGCGCGAAGACGCATCGGGCGCCGGCAAGATCGGCACCACCCGTCGCGGCATCGGCCCGGCCTATGAGGACAAGGTCGGTCGCCGTGCCATCCGCGTCTGTGACCTCGCCCATCTCGACGATCTCGATCTGCAGATCGATCGCCTGACCGCCCATCATGACGCGCTGCGCGCTGGTTTCGGTGAAGCGCCGATCGACCGCGCCCAGCTGATGGCCGACCTGACCGAGATCGCCGCCTTCATCCTGCCCTTCGTGAAGCCGGTCTGGCTGACGCTCAACAAGGCGAAGTCGGAAGGCAAGCGCATCCTGTTCGAAGGCGCGCAGGGCACGTTGCTCGACATCGACCATGGCACCTATCCCTTCGTCACCTCGTCCAACACGGTGGCGGGCACGGCGGCGAGCGGTACCGGTCTTGGTCCCAACGGCGCCGGCTTCGTGCTGGGCATCGTCAAGGCCTATACCACCCGCGTCGGTTCCGGCCCGTTCCCGACCGAGCAGGAAAATGACGTCGGCCAGCGGCTGGGCGAGCGGGGCCATGAATTCGGCACCGTCACCGGTCGCAAGCGCCGCTGCGGCTGGTTCGACGCGGTGCTGGTGCGCCAGTCGGTCGCCGTTTCGGGCGTGACCGGCATTGCGCTGACCAAGCTGGACGTGCTCGACGGCTTCGAGGAACTGAAGATCTGTGTCGGCTACAAGATCGGCGACCAGAGCTTCGACTATCTGCCTGCCCATGCGCAGGACCAGGCCAAGGCCGAGCCGATCTATGAAAGCATCGCTGGCTGGAGCGAAACCACGGCCGGCGCGCGCAGCTGGGCGGACCTTCCGGCACAGGCGATCAAATATATCCGCCGTATCGAGGAACTGATCGGCTGCCCGGTCACGCTCGTGTCGACCAGCCCGGAACGCGACGACACCATCCTCGTCCGCGATCCCTTCGCGGATTAAGGGGCATGGCCGGCGAACGCTTCGAGCGGCACAAGCAGCCCTGGACCCAGGATGAGGTCCAGAAGCTGCACACGCTCGCCAAGAAGGGCATGGCGTTGAAGGCGATCGCCAAGGCGCTGACCCGCAGCGAGGAATCGGTGAAGACCCGCGCCAAGCAGGACGGTCTGTCGATCGCCAAACTGCGCTGAGAGATGAGAAGGCCGGGCGGAAACGTCCGGCCTTTCCTCATTCCGGGGCGTGGCGCTCGACCGGCTGGATGCCGCCGTCCTTGGCATAGGTCAGTGGCGCAATGGTGATCGAGCGCCGGTGATCGCCGCCACCGGGCAACAGCTTGTCATGATAGAAGAGCCAGCTCTTGCCGTCCCGCTCGACGATCGCCTGATGATTGGTCGAGATCGGCAGATAGTCGAGGATCACCCCGCCATAGGCGAAGGGACCGAGCGGCGAGGCGGCGGTGCCGTAGATGATCTGGCCGGGCCAGCCGGTCGAGAAGCTGAAATAATAGCGGCCCTTATGGGCGTGGAGATAGGGCGCCTCACCATATTTCTTCTTGGGGTCGCTGGCCGGCAGTCCGGTGACGACGACGTCCATGATCGGGCCGTCGACATGGATCATGTCGGGCTTCAGACGCACCACCTTGGGCACGCGGGTACCGAAATAGAGATAGGCCTGTCCGTCCTTGTCGATGAAGACGGCGGGGTCGATCGGCTCGGCACCGGCATTGGCGTCGCGCGCCTTGTCGATCAGCGCGTCGCCGCGCGCATCGCGATAGGGACCTTCTGGCCGATCCGCCACGGCGACACCGATCCGGTCGCCGCCGATCGGCGCGTAGAAATAATAGTGCCCGTCGCGCCGGGCGACTTCGGGTGCCCAGGCCTTGGCATCGGGGCGTGCCCATGTGAAGGTGGTGACGTCGAGAAAGGCGCCGTCATCCTGCCAGCTTTTCATGTCGGCCGAACTGTAGAGGCGCCAGCTGGTGCTGTCCCAGTAGCGACCGGAATTGGACGCGTCGTCGGTGGCATAGAGATACCAGCGATCGTCGAACCAGTGCGGCGACGGGTCGCCGGCAAAGCGCGGGCTGATCGGCTTGCCTGGTTCGACATCGCCATTGGCCATCAGCAGGCCCATGCAGGCCAGCAGCGCCATCCTCTTCATCCGCATCCTCCCATATCGATCATTGATGCGATGATGGCGTTCCGTCATGTGAAATGCAATTTCGCATCGTGAAATATTGAAAGATTAGAAGGCCAACTGGACCCGATCGGGGCAGGATGCGACAAGACAGCCGATATCCAAGCAGGAGGCTCCGCATGGCACTCGACATCCTCGTCCTCTACGGCTCCTATCGGCGAGACCGGCTCGGTATCCGGCTGGCCGACTATCTGATCCGCGGCTTTGAAGGGCTGGGGCATAGGGCTGAACTGGTCGATGCCAAGGCGATCGACCTGCCGATGCTCGACCTGCGTTATAGCGACTATCCGGCCGGCGAGGCGCCTGCCGCCATGGCGCATCTTGCCGAGCGCCTGTCCGCCGCCGATGCCTTCGTCTTCGTCGCCGGCGAATATAATCGCGGCATGCAGCCCGGTCTCAAGAATCTGGTCGACCATTATCTCAAGGAGTTCGACCGCCGGCCGGCCGCGATCGCGAGCTATTCGATGGGCCGTTTTGCCGGGGTGAACAGCCATGCCGACTGGACGGTGACGCTGTCCGCCATGGGCATGGCGGTGATGCCCGAGCGCTTCAGCGTCGGTCAGATCCAGCAGGTGCTGGATGAGCAGGCCCGGCCCCAGGGCGAAGGCGGGGCGGCGCTGGATCGGGGCTTTGCGGGTTTCGCCGACACGCTCATCTGGTGGGCGCAGGCGGCGAAGGCGCAGCGCTGATCTCCTCGCGCGCCGATATCACCGTCGCAGCCACAAGGTCGCCGGTGACGTTGAGCGCGGTGCGGCACATGTCGAGCAGCCGGTCTACGCCCAGCACCAGCCCGATCCCCTCGGGCGGGATGCCGACCATCGCCAGGATCATCGCTACCACCGGCAGCGACCCGGCCGGCACGCCCGCCGTGCCGACCCCGCCCAATATGCAGACCAGCATCACCATCAGCTGCTGGCCAAGGCTGAGGTCGACATGGAAAAATTGGGCGAGGAACAGGACGGTGATCCCCTCGAACATCGCCGTGCCATTCTGGTTGGCGGTGGCGCCTATGGTGAGGACGAAGCGGGCGATGCGACGCGGCAGGTGCAGATTCTCCTCCGCAACGCGGATGGCGGTCGGCAGGGTGGCGTTGGAGGAGGCGGTGGCAAAGGCCATGACGCTTGCTTCCTGCACGGCGGCGAAGAAGCGCAGCGGCGACCGGCGCGCCAGCAGGGCGATCAGCAGCGAATAGATGCCGAACATCTGGATCGCGAGCGCCAGCAACACGACCCCGACATAGGCGGACAGGCGCACCAGCAAGTCCCAGCCGAACTGGGCGGCGAGGTTGAACATGAAGCAGGCGATGGCGATCGGCGCCAGGCGGATGACGATCGATATGAGGCGCATCGTCACCGCGAACAGTCCCTCCATCGCGTCGAGCAGCAGCTTCGTTTCCTTCGTCTGCACCAGCACCAGGCCGATGCCGAAGAAGAGGGCGAAGACCATCACCGCCAATATGTCATTGTCGGCCATCGCCGCGATCACATTGTCGGGGACGATCGCGATCAGCGCCTGCATGCCGGTCGGCGTGTCGGCGCCCCGATCAAGGATCGCCTTGGCCCCCTGTCCGGCATCGGCCAGCAGCGCACGCGCCTGCGCCGGATCGACGCCGCTGCCCGGTTGCAGCAGGTTGACCAGCGCCAGACTGATGACGACGGCGATGCCCGACACGATCAGCGTGTAGACGAGGGTGCGCAGGCCTACTCGGCGCAGCGAGCGCATCTCGCCCATTTCGGCGATGCCGACGATCAGCGCGGAGACCAGCAGCGGGATCACGAGCATGAACAGCAGGCGCAGGAAGACCTGGCCGATCGGGCCGGTAAGATAGCGGGTGACCGCATCGATCCAGGGCGCGCCGGGGGTTACGGCATAGGCGACCAGTCCGGCAGTGAGGCCGATCAGGAAGCCGACCAGCATCTGCCATTGTAGCGAGAAGGCCGCGCGCCGGCCCGCCTGTTCCTCTGTGCCCGGATCACTCATGGCCTCTCCTCTTCCTCCCGACCAACGAGCCATGCGGAAGCGGGTTGCGCGGCCGGCAATATTTCGTTTCGTTAGGGCATCGACGGAGCATAGCCACATGCTCGGGCGTTGGGCCGGTTCACCAGAAGGAGTCTTGCATGATCGTTGATGCCGTCCCCAGCATGCGCCGGATCGCATCGGAAGTGTGGAAACCGCTGACCGCGCTGTTCGTGTGGGACTGTGCGGTCACGGCCGCTTATTATCTGTTGCCGTTCAAGGCCCCTTCGCTGCCGCTCACCATCTTCGGTTCGGCCCTCGCCCTGTTCCTGGGCTTTCGGTCGAACAGCAGTTACCAGCGCTGGTGGGAAGGGCGCACATTGTGGGGGGCGATGATCAACGCCTCGCGCAGCCTGGCGCGGTCGGCGCGCAATTTCCTGCCCGACCCGGAGGCCCGCGACCTCAAGCGCGAGATCGTGAAGCGCCAGATCGCCTATGTGAATGCGCTGCGCTGCCAGTTGCGGCGTCAGACGATCGGCGAGGACGTGACCAAATTCCTGCGCGAGGAGGATCAGGGCAAGGCGCTGGCGCGGGCCAATCCGGCCAATGGCCTGCTCGACAGCACCGGCCGGCGGATCGACATGGCGCGGCGGGAAGGCTGGATCGACACCATCCAGCAGACCCAGATGGAGAAGGTGCTGGTCGACATCGCCAATGCCCAGGGCGGGATGGAGCGGCTGAAGAACACGCCGCTTCCCTTCCAGTATCGACTGTTGCCGGTGGTCTTCACCCACCTCTTCTGCATCCTGTTGCCGATCGGGTTGGTCGAGACGCTGGGTTTCGCCACGCCGCTGGGGTCGACGGTCGCGGGCCTGATGTTCATGGCGGTGCTGCGGATTGGTGACGATCTGACCGATCCCTTCGCCGACAGCGTGCATGACGTGCCGTTGACCGCCATGTGTCGGACGATCGAGATCGACCTGCTCCAGTCGATCGGCGATCCGGCGCCAGACCCCGTCACGCCGGTGCGTGGTGTCCTGTGGTAAGGTAACAAAAAGCCCCGCCGGCAACATGCAGGCGGGGCTTTTTCTTTGGCATTGAAGCGCGGGCCTTAGCCCTTGCGGTCTTCGTCGACCATGTCGGAGGCCAGTTCCAGCCCCGCCCGGCCGTGGGACGGGGTATGGGCCGGCGCCTTGGGATGGGGCACGTCGACCGGCTCTTCCACTTCCAGCATGCCTTCCCACTTGGTGATGACCGAGGTGGCGATGGCATTGCCCAGCACGTTGGTCGCGGTGCGGCCCATGTCCATGAAATGATCGACCGCCAGAATGAAGGCGACGCCCTCGACCGGCAGGTCGAACTGGCCGAGCGTGGCGGCGACGACGACCAGCGAGGCGCGCGGCACGGCGGCGATGCCCTTGCTGGTGACCATCAGGACGAGCAGGATCGTGATCTGGGTCGCGATCGGCAGGTCGATGCCATAGGCCTGGGCGATGAAGATGGTCGCGAAGGTCGCATACATCATCGAGCCGTCGAGGTTGAAGCTGTAGCCCAGCGGCAGCACGAAGCTGTAGATGCGGCGCGGCACGCCGAACCGGTCGAGCTGTTCCAGCATCTTGGGATAGGCGGCTTCCGAGGAGGCGGTCGAGAAGGCGATCAGGATCGGCTCGCGGACATAGCGGATCAGCTTGAACATGCGCTTGCCAAGGAAGATCGCGCCCGCGCCGAACAGCAGCACCCACAGGCAGATGAGGGCGATGTAGAATTCGCCGACCAGCGCGCCATAGGTCTTGAGCACGCCCAGGCCCTGCACCGTCACCGACGAGGCGAGCGCGCCGAACACGGCGAGCGGCGCGACCCGCATGACATAGCCGGTGACCTGCAGCATCAGTTCGACCAGCGCCTCGATCACGGTGATGATCGGCTTGCCCTTTTCGCCGATGGCGGTCAGCGCGACGCCGACGAACAGCGAGAAGACGACGATCTGCAGGATCTGGTTGTCCGCCATCGCGCCGATCATCGACGTCGGGAAGACGTGCAGGATGAAGTCGCGGAAGTTGAGCGCTTCGGTGTTGACGCCCGCATCCGCGCCCGACCGGACGAGGTTGAGGCCGGCGCCGGGTTCGAAGAAATTGACGAAGATCAGGCCCAAGGTCAGCGAGATCAGGCTGGCGATGATGAACCAGGCGAGCGCGCGTCCGCCGATCCGCCCCAGCGCTGCGCTGTCGCCCATATGGGCGATGCCCGCGACCAGCGTGGAAAAGACCAGCGGCGCGATGATCATCTTGATCAGATGAAGGAAGATGTCGGCCAGAAGATGGAAGTAGCCCGCCACATCCTTGGCCAGCGCTTCATCCCCGCCGACCCAGAGATTGGCCACGAAGCCCACGATCACGCCCAGGACCATGCCTGTCAGGATGTAGGCCGTCAGTCGATTTCGCATTATATTCCTCTAGCCAGCGAGCGGTCCGCCCGCGCATTCATTCTGTTCTGCTGGGTGGTGACACCTAACAGGCGCCCGGCCAGCCCGCAATCGGGCAGGCTTGGACTGTGCGGGGATAGACGAATGAGCCACCATATTCCGCGCCCTGTTTTACGGCAGGACAATGGCATGATGCTCGCTCAGGGGTAGAGAAGCCCCTCGTTCCAGCCATTTTCCTGGCGGGTGAAGACGCGTCGTTCATGCAGGCGATGCTCGCGGTCCTGCCAGAACTCGATCCGTTCCGGGGTCAGGCGGAAGCCCGACCAGTGGGGTGGGCGCGGCACCGGGCCGCCCTCGAACCGGGCGCGCACCTCTTCATAGCGATCCATGAAGACGGCGCGCGAGGGCAGCGGGCGGGACTGGTCGGAGGCCCAGGCGCCGAGCTGGCTGTCGCGGCTGCGGGTGGCGAAATAGGCGTCGGCGGTGGCGTCGTCGACCGGGCCGACGCTGCCCTCGATCCGGATCTGGCGGCGCACCGACTTCCAGTGGAACAGCAGGGCGGCATGCGGATTGGCGAGCAGGTCGCCGGCCTTGCGCCCTTCGAAATTGGTGTAGAAGACGAAGCCGTCGGGGCCATGGCCCTTGAGCAGCACCATGCGGACCGACGGGCGGCCCTGTGCATCGGCCGTGGCCAGCGCCATGGCGTTGCTGTCATTGAGTTCGGTCTCGCGCGCCTGCGCATACCACTCGTCGAAAAGGGCGAAGGGATCGGTCATGACCCTGCCTTAGATTCCCGGCACCGCACTGTCGATACGGATGCGCCGCAGCTTGAACGATGCCCGGCCTTCGGCCACATAGGGGCGATATGGCCGTGATGCGGCAGATACCGGTTTCAGCATAACAGGATGATAGATGGCGGATCCCTATTCCACTCTGGGTGTGGCGCGCAGCGCGAGCGAAGCGGAGATCAAGTCCGCCTATCGCAAGCTGGCCAAGCAATATCACCCCGACAAGAATCAGGACAATCCGAAGGCGGCGGAGAAATTCTCGGCCGTGACCAACGCCTATGACCTGCTGTCGGACAAGGACAAGCGGGCCCGCTTCGACCGGGGCGAGATCGATGCCGATGGCAATCCGACCGCGCCCTTCGGCTTTGGCGGCGGTGGCGGCGGGCGGGGCCGTCCCGGCGGGTTCGAGTTCAACGAGGGTGGGGCCGATTTCGGCGATATTTTCGAAGGCCTGTTCGGCGGCGCGGGCCGTCGCGCCGGGGGTGGCGGCGGTTTTGGCGGCTTTGGTCGCGGCGCGCCGCCGGCCAAGGGGGCCAATGTCGCCTATCGGCTGGCGGTGCAGTTCGTCGACGCCGCGACGCTGGCGCCGCAGCGCATCACCCTGCAGGACGGGAAGACGATCGACCTGAAGCTGCCCGCCGGGGTCGAAACCGGCACGCAGATGCGCCTGACCGGCAAGGGGCAGCCGGGCGCGGGCGGTTCGGGCGACGCGATCGTCACCATCGAGGTGAAGTCGCACCCCTTCTTCAAGCGCGACGGCGACAATGTGCTGCTCGACCTGCCGATCACCATCAACGAAGCCGTGAAGGGCGGCAAGGTGAAGGTGCCGACCGTCGATGGCCCGGTGATGCTGGGCGTGCCGGCCGGCACCACATCGGGCAAGACGCTGCGCCTGCGCGGCAAGGGCTTTACCGGCAAGGATGGCCAGCGCGGCGACCAGCTTGTGACCCTGCTGATCGATGTGCCTGCCGATGATCCGGTGATCCTCCAGCTGGTCGAGGATTGGCAGGATGGTCGCGCGGTGCGGACCCATCTGGGCGTCTAGGACGTTCGGCAAGGGTGCCGCTGCCTTCCCCCTATAGTCCGGAGTCGCGCCGCCACATGGCGGCGCAGGCGCAGGAGAAATTCCATCGCCAGATCGATCGGGTCCGGCCGGGATCGCGCAGCTTCGAGATCGCCAAGCGGGTGATGGTGGGCGTCTATAGCGACGGGTTCATCCATGCGGGGAACCTGGCCTATCTCTCGCTGATGACGCTGTTTCCCTTCTTCATCGTCGCAGCCGCCGTCGCCAGCGTCTTTGGCCGCACGTCGGACGGGCTGTCGGCGGTGAATGCCTTTCTCTATACCGTGCCGCGCGGCGTGGCCGATGTCGTGCGCCAGCCGATCAGCGATGTGTTGCAGGCGCGTTCCGGCAATCTGCTCTGGTTCGGCGGTCTGGTGGGGCTCTGGACCGTGGGCAGCCTGATCGAGACGATCCGCGACATATTGCGCCGTGCCTATGGGACGAAGAGCACCAAGCCCTTCTGGCGTTATCGGTTGGCGTCGGTCGGCATCACGCTGGTCAGCGTGCTGGCGGTGATGTTCGCCTTTTCGATGCAGGTGATGATAACGGCGGTGGACCAGCTGCTCCACCGGCTGCTGCCCTTTGCGGACGAGGCGATCGCCTGGGTTTCCTCGGCCAAGCTGGTGCCGATGGCGATATTATGCGTGGCGCTCCACTCGCTCTATGTCTCGCTGACCCCGTCGCTCTACCGTGACAAGCGCTTTCCCAAATGGCCCGGCGCCGCCGCCACCGCACTCTGGTGGTATGCCGTCACTCTGCTATTGCCGGTCACATTGTCGATGCTGGGCGGCTATGACCGGACCTATGGCAGTCTGGCCGGTGTCATGATCACCCTCATTTTTTTCTTTCTCGTGGGGCTCGGCGTGGTAATTGGCGCCGAATTGAATGCGGCACTGGCGGAATTTCCGGAAGACGAAGCAGCCGGCACCGTGCAGGACAAAGGGAACGGAACGACGATATGACAGGCTTGATGGCGGGAAAGCGCGGGCTCATCATGGGGCTGGCGAACGACAAGTCGCTGGCTTGGGGTATTTCGCAGCAACTGCATGCGCAGGGCGCGGAACTGGCCTTCTCCTACCAGGGCGAGGCGCTGGCCAAGCGCGTCAAGCCGCTGGCGGAACAGCTGGGCTCGGACTTCCTGATCGACTGCGACGTGTCCGACATGGCGAAGCTGGACGAGGCCTTTGCCGAGATCGAGGCGCGCTGGGGAAAGCTCGACTTCGTTGTCCACGCCATCGGCTTTTCCGACAAGAATGAGCTGCGCGGCCTCTATGCCGACACCAGCCTCGACAATTTCCTGATGACCATGAACATCTCGGTCTACAGCTTCGTCGCCGTCGCGGCCCGCGCGCGCAAGTTGATGAAGGAAGGCGGCAGCCTGTTGACGCTGAGCTATTATGGCGCGGAAAAGGTCATCCCCCATTATAACGTCATGGGCGTGGCCAAGGCGGCGCTGGAAACCAGCGTCAAATATCTGGCGATGGACCTTGGCCCGGAAAATATCCGCGTCAACGCGATCTCGGCCGGCCCGATCAAGACGCTGGCCGCCAGCGGCATCGGCGATTTCCGCTACATCATGAAGTGGAACGAGCTGAACTCGCCGCTGCGTCGCAACGTGACGATCGACGATGTCGGTGGTGCCGGTCTCTATCTGCTGTCGGACCTCGCTTCGGGCGTGACGGGTGAGATCCATCATGTCGATGCGGGCTATAATGTCATCGGCATGAAGGCCGAAGACGCGCCTGATATCGCACTGGACAAGTAAGAGCAGCAGACGCGACCGGATTGGAACGGATATGAGCTTCAACACATTCGGTCGCGTCCTCCGCTTCTCGACCTGGGGCGAGAGCCATGGTCCGGCGATCGGCGCGATGGTCGATGGCTGCCCTCCGGGCCTGGCATTGAGCGAGGCGGACATCCAGCCCTGGCTCGACCTGCGCAAGCCGGGCACGTCCAAGTTCACGACCCAGCGGCGCGAGCCGGACGAGGTGCGCATCCTGTCGGGCGTGTTCGAGGGCAAGACCACCGGCACGCCGATCAGCCTGATGATCGAGAACACCGACCAGCGATCGAAGGATTATTCGGAGGTCGCCAAGGCCTATCGTCCCGGCCATGCCGACTACGCCTATGACGCCAAATATGGCTTTCGCGACTATCGCGGCGGTGGGCGCTCCTCGGCACGCGAAACCGCCAGCCGGGTCGCGGCCGGTGCAGTGGCGCGGCTGGTCATCCCCGAAGTCGATATCTTCGCTTATGTGAGCGAGATCGGCGGCGACGCGATCGACTATGGCAATTTCGACGCGGCGCAGATCGGCCAGAATCCCTTCTTCTGTCCCGACGCCGAAGCCGCGGTGCGCTGGGAAGCGCTGGTCGATGGCGCGCGCAAGGATGGTTCCTCGCTCGGCGCTGTGGTCGAATGCGTGGCCAGTGGCGTGCCGGCCGGCTGGGGGGCGCCGCTCTATGCCAAGCTCGACAGCGAACTGGCGAGTGCGATGATGAGCATCAATGCGGTCAAGGGCGTGGAGATTGGCGACGGCTTTGCGGCCGCCCGGCTGCGCGGCGAGCAGAATGCCGATCCGATGCGGCCCGGCGCCGATGGCCCGGTCTTCCTCGCCAATCATGCCGGCGGCATTGCGGGCGGCATTTCGACCGGCCAGCCGGTCAAGGTGCGGATCGCCTTCAAGCCGACCAGTTCGATCCTGATTCCGGTCGAGACGGTGACGCGCGAAGGCGATGCGTCGGACATCATCACCAAGGGGCGCCATGACCCGTGCGTCGGCATTCGCGGCGTGCCGGTGGTCGAAGCGATGATGGCGCTGGTGCTGGCCGACCAGAAGCTGTTGCACCGCGCCCAGTGCGGGGCCGACTGACGCGCCGAACCGCGCCAATCGCGCGCCGAATGTGCAAAAGATGCGAGACGACTCACCCATGTTACGCTAGGATGACATGGTCACCCGCGGGAGGGTGAGCGGCAGAGCGTAAGCCTGGGGAGCGTCAGCACGCTATGCGTGGATTGACGGTCAAAACGTCCCCTGAAGCCGCGACACGGGCCAGCCATGCAACCATGGCTGGCCCATTTGGTTTCACCTCCGTTAGAGACGCGATCACGCGATCAAACGGGGGCAAGACGAGATGCATTTCATCACCGCGCTATTGGGCATTTATCGCGCGGAAATCGGCCTGGTCATTCTCGCCTGCATGTTCGTCGCCTTCGTGCGCGAACGCTATTCCCCGACCGTCGTCTCCGTGCTGGGCGCCTGTGCCTTCGCGCTGCTCGGCCTGCTCGACGAGAAATCGCTCTTCTCCGTCTTTTCGAACAGCGCGCCGCTGACCGTGGGCGCGATGTTCGTGCTGTCGGGGGCGCTGATCCGCACCGGCACGATCAACCGCATCGCCGATCTGGTCATGGTCCGGGCGCAGAAGCATCCGCGGCTGGCGCTGGTCGAAGTTGCGGTGGGCACGGTGCTGCTGTCGGCCTTCCTCAACAACACGCCGGTCGTCGTGCTGCTGATCCCGATCATGTTCCGTCTGGCGCAGGCGACCGCCTATCCGGTCAAGAAGCTGCTGATCCCGATGAATGCGGTGGCGGTGATGGGCGGCTGCGTTACCCTGATCGGCACGTCGACCAACCTGATCGTCGCGGGCATCGCGGCCGAACAGGGGATGCAGCCCTTCGGCATTTTCGATATCACTCCCTATGGTCTGGCCGGCACTATTGCCGGCGTGATTGGCCTGGCCTGCCTCAGCTTCCTGCTGCCAAGCGACCCGCCCTCGATCGCGGGGGAGAATGGCGGCAATGTGCAGGAATATCTGACCGAACTGGTCGTGACGCCGGACAGCGAGGTGGTCGGGCGGGAGATTGGCGAGTTGTCCGTGCTCGGCCGCTCGGTCACCCTGATCGGGCTCAAGCGGGCCGGCGAGATACGACGCCATGACCTGGAGCAGGAGGAACTGCATGTCGGCGATCGGCTGATCGTCCGCGCCGATGGCACGGCGATCATGACCCTGCGCGAATCGGGCGATTTCGAACTGGGCATTGCCGCCGATTCCGAAACCTCCGCGCGCGAGGGCACGGTGATCGAGGCGATGGTCGCGCCCAGCCATCCCTCGATCGGCGAGCGGCTGATCGACATTCCCTTCCTCCATGCCCTGCGCGTCCGCCTGATCGGCATCCATCGCGCCCGCCATCTGCCGGGGCCGGACCTGGCCGATACGCGGGTGCGCGGCGCCGACCGGCTGTTGGTGGCGGGCAGCGACGACGCGATGCGTTCGCTGAAAGACAATCCCAACCTGATCGGCGTCGACATCAGCCGCACCCGCGCCTTCCGCCCGCGCAAGGCATGGATCGCGATCCTGGCAATGGCGGCAGTGGTGATCCTGTCGGCGCTCGACGTGATCGGCATCGGCCTGGCCGCCTTCATCGCCGTCGGCGTGATTCTGGTCACCCGCTGCATCGATGCGGAGGAAGCCTGGGCGGCGATCGATGGCGATGTGCTGATCCTGATCTTCGCCATGCTGGCGGTCGGCCTGGCGCTGGAGCAGGCGGGCAGCGTCGCGCTGATGGTCGGCTGGATCACGCCGTTGATGCAGGTCGCGCCGCAATGGAGCCTGGTCTTCATCGTCTATTTCGCGGCGCTGATCCTGTCCGAACTGCTCAGCAACAATGCGGTCGCGGCGCTGCTGACGCCGCTGACCATCGCGCTGGCGCATCAGCTGGGGACCGACCCGCGCCCGCTGGTGATTGCGCTGATGATCGGGGCGTCGGCCTGTTTCGCGACGCCGATCGGCTATCAGACCAATGCGCTGGTCTATGCCGCGGGCGACTATCGCTTCGCCGATTTCGTGCGGATCGGCGTGCCGC
Source organism: Sphingobium sp. IP1 (assembly GCF_002708645.1). Taxonomy (NCBI): domain Bacteria; kingdom Pseudomonadati; phylum Pseudomonadota; class Alphaproteobacteria; order Sphingomonadales; family Sphingobiaceae; genus Sphingobium; species Sphingobium sp. IP1. Next base: position 7,969 of record NZ_NOIW01000056.1, on the reverse strand, counting down.
TCAACCTGATCGTCGGCACTGCGGTGTGCGCGACGCTCGTGATTCTGGGCTAGGGACCAATTGCCCGCATCCGGCCCTGTCGGCACGGATGCGGGCCCGGCATGAAGGCGGCGATCCATCAGGAGTATCGCCATGACCCGCCTTCGCTTCACCCAGGTAGACGCCTTTGCCGACGCGCCCTTCACCGGCAATCCGGCGGCGGTGATGCCGCTCGATGCATGGCTCGACGATGCGGTGCTGCAGGCGATCGCGGCGGAAAACAACCTGTCCGAAACCGCCTTCACCGTGCCGACGCCGGACGATGCGGAGGCCGATTATGCGCTGCGCTGGTTCACCCCGGCGGTGGAGGTGAAGCTGTGCGGCCATGCCACGCTGGCGAGCGGCCATGTGCTGATCGAGGGCGAGACCATCCGCTTTCGCACGCGCCATGCCGGGGTGCTGACCGTGACCCGTGCGGACGAGGGCTATGAACTGTCGCTGCCGGCCTGGACCAGCGCGCCCAGGCCGCTGCCGGAGCTGGCGGCGGGGATGGGCGGCGACATCGTCGAGACACGCTGGCGCGATGGCGGCTATGCGATCTTCGTCTATCGTGATGCCGATGCGATCCGCGCGCTGGAGCCTGACTTCGCGACGCTGCGCAAGCTGGGCGACAATCTGCTGATGGCGACCGCGCCGGGCGACGACAGCGACATCATCAGCCGCGTCTTCGTGCCCGGCGGCGGGATCGACGAAGATTCGGTGACCGGATCGGCCCATGGCCTGCTGACGCCCTATTGGGCGAAGCGGCTCGGCAAGGATGCGATCAGCGCCTATCAGGCGTCGGCGCGGGGTGGGCGGCTCGGCTGCCGGCTGGAGGGCGACCGGGTGGTGATGACCGGCGCTTGCCGCACGGTCATCGAGGGCACCTTCACCCTTTAACCGGGGAAGAGGCCGATCAGCCGGGCCAGTTGCGCCTTCACGGCGGTGCGCTGTTCCTTCTCCGGCGACATGCCGATCCGTACGATCGTCAGCCGCTGGCCGGGCGCGACCAATATATATTGACCATTATGGCCGACGCAGCCGAACAGGCTGGCCGATGCGAGGCCCGGCATCAGCGCGCTCTCGCTGCTGTCACGGTTGAGCCAGAGATGGGCGCCATAGGCCGCGTTCCGGGGTGAGGGCGCGCGCATATAGTCGACCCATTTTTCCGGCACGATCTGATGGCCGTTGGGGGAGCGGCCATGGTTGCGCAGCAATTCGCCGAAGCGGCCATAGTCGCGCGCGGTCATGTGCATGATCGATCCGCCGATCAGCGTGCCATTGGCGTCATATTCCGGGGTCAGGCTGGACAGCTTGCCCGGCGCCTTGAGCCGGCCATCGATGAACATCTGCATCGCCCGGCGACGCACATCGGGATGGAGGCTGTTGGTCAGCATCCGGGTCATCAGGTCCGACAGGATCATCGTGCTGCCGGTGGAGTAGGAAAATGTCTCGCCGGGAACATGCGCCAGCGGCTTGGATTCGGCATAGGCCGCCATGTCCTGCGCACCGTCCATGAACAGCATGCGCACGGTATCGCCGTCGGTGATCGGCTCGCCATCCTCGGCATGGTCGAGGCCAGAGGTCATCGACAGCAACTGGCGCAGGGTGATGCGGCCGCGCGGATCGCCCGGCTGGCTCCAGGCCGCGACCGGCACCGGCGAATCGAGCGCAAGCCGTCCGTCCGACACCATCAGGCCGACCAGCACTGCGGTCACGCTCTTGGCCATCGACCAGGACAGCAATTTCGTGTCGGGGGTGATGCCGGGGGCATAGCGTTCGGCAATCACCTTGCCGTCGCGCATGACCAGCAGGGCGCGGGTTTCGCCCATGTCCTTGTCGTCGAACAGCGGATCGATCGCGCCGCGCAGCGCGCTCGCGCTGACCACGGCGTCGGTGTCGACGCTATAGACGGGCTCGGGCGCATGGGCCGCGCGCCCCGCCAGCGTGCCGGCCAGGACGAGCGCCACCAGTCCGGCACCCATGGCAAGGCGCTTTACGATTCGCTTCTCGATCTGCATAAGCCGGCGCCCTTAGCATGGAGGCGGGAAGAAGGACCATGGCGGTTCGTGGTAAATGGTGGATCGTCGCGGCGGTGATCGTCGTCGCGCTGCTGGCCGCGCTGGCGTGGAACTGGTCGACCCTGCGTGCCCGCGCGCAGCTCGGCTCGGCCTATGGCGCGCGGCTGACCTGTTCCTGCCGCTATGTCGAAGGGCGCGCCATGGGCAGCTGCCAGGGCGACAAGGAGCCGGGCATGGCGATGGTGCGGCTGACCGACAAGCCGGAGGAGCGGGCGGTCGAGGCGCATGTGCCGTTGCTGGCGTCGCGCACCGCGCGCTTCAAGCCGGGCTGGGGCTGTCTGCTCGATCCGGTGGGGTAAGCGCGTGTTTGAGAAATCGCGAAAGAGCGATTTCTGATACGGCACCAGCCCGCTCCCCCACCCGGCCACCCATAGAATACTGCCGTTGGGTGGCCGGGTGGGGGAGCGGGCTGGTGCCGGAATGCGCCATCTGGCGCATCTCAAACAGACACTCCGCGCTACTGGCACCTGTGGCCCTGACTCGCTAAGGCCGATCCATGCCTCGCGACATTCCCACGCTGCTCCACGATATTTTCGGCTTCACGACGTTCCGCGGGGTGCAGGAACAGGTGGTCGGCCGGGTCATGACTGGGCAGCCGACCCTGGCGATCATGCCGACCGGCGCGGGCAAGTCGCTCTGTTATCAGCTGCCGGCCGTGGCACTCGATGGCTGCTGCGTCGTCGTCTCGCCGCTGATCGCGCTGATGCATGATCAGTTGCGGGCGGCGACAGCGGTCGGCATCCGCGCCGCCAGCCTGACCAGCGTCGATGCCGACTGGCGCGAGACGCAGGATCGGCTGCGCAATGGCGAGCTGGACCTGCTCTATGTCGCGCCGGAACGGGCGAGCGGCGAGGGGTTCCGCAATCTGCTGCGCTCGGCGAAGGTTGCGCTGTTCGCGATCGACGAAGCGCATTGCGTGTCCGAATGGGGGCATGATTTCCGCCCCGACTATCGCCTGCTGCGGCCGCTGCTCGATGAATTTCCCGATGTCCCGCGCCTAGCGCTGACGGCGACGGCGGACGCGCACACCCGCAAGGATATCCTCGTCCAGCTTGGCATTCCCGAGGATGGGCTGATCATCTCGGGCTTCGATCGGCCCAATATCCGCTATGCCGTCCATCCGCGCGACGGGCTGACCCGGCAGCTTGCCGATCTGCTTGCCGCCAATCCGGGGCCGGGTGTCGTCTATGCGCCGACCCGCGCCGCGACCGAGAAGCTGGCCGAGACGCTGGGGCGCGGTGGCCGGGCGGTGCGGGCCTATCATGCCGGCATGGACCCGGCCCAACGCGCCGCCAACCAGGCCGCCTTCATCGCCAGCGAGGATATGGTGATGGTCGCCACCGTCGCCTTCGGCATGGGGATCGACAAGCCCGACGTGCGCTTCGTTGCCCATGCCGGCCTGCCCAAGTCGATCGAGGGCTATTATCAGGAATCGGGCCGCGCCGGCCGCGATGGCGAGCCGGCGGTCGCGCATCTCTTCTGGGGGGCGGAGGATTTCGCCCGTGCCCGCCAGCGCATCATGGAGCTGGAACCGGCGCGCCAGCAGGGCGAGCGGGCGCGGATCGCAGCGCTGGGGGCGCTGGTGGAAACGGCGACCTGCCGCCGCGCGATATTGCTGCGGCACTTTGGCGAGAATCCGCCGGCGACCTGCGGCAATTGCGACAATTGCCTGACTCCGCCGGCCAGTGTCGATGCCACCGAGACCGCGCGCAAATATCTGTCGGCGGTCTATCGCACCGGCCAGAGCTTTGGCGCAGGCCATATCGAGGCGGTGCTGAGTGGCGCCGTCACCGACAAGATTCGCGAGCGCGGGCATGACAAGATTTCCGTCTATGCGATCGTCGATGGCGACGAGACGGCGCTGCTGCGGCCGGTGTCGCGCGCGCTGCTGGTGCGGGACGCGCTGGAGACGACCGAGCATGGCGGGCTGATGCTGGGGCCCAATGCCCGGCCGATCCTGCGCGGCGAGGAGGAGGTGCGCATCCTGGTGCCGCCGCGGCGCGAGCGGAAGAAGCGCAGTGCCCGCAATGGCAGCGACGCCAATCCGGTCGGCGATCCGCTGTTCGATGCGCTGCGCACCTGTCGCCGCGAACTGGCGCAGGATGCCGGGGTGCCGCCCTATGTCATCTTCCATGATTCGACCCTGCGCGAAATGGCCGAGCAGCGGCCGGCGACCATTCACGAGCTGGGCATGGTGAGCGGCGTCGGGCAGAAGAAGCTGGATGCCTATGGCGATGCCTTCCTGGCGGCGATCCGGTCCTATCTGTAGCGGATGAGCGTGTGGCCCCGTTTCTCGACAGGCTCGAAACGAACGGATGAAGGGGCATCGATGCCGGTTGGGCGTGCAGACGCTTGAATCCTGTGGCGGGCGGGCGCATGGCGGGGGCGAAGGAGATTTGCCCATGTTCCGCCAGCTGACCGACCGCCTCTATGTCTCGCCCCAGATCAGTGTCGATCAGGTGGAGACCGCCAAGGCGCTGGGCGTGACCATGATCATCAACAACCGCCCCGATGACGAGGAGCCAGGCCAGACCAACGGTGCCGCGGTCGAGGCAGCGGCGATCGACGCCGGTGTCGCCTATGCGGCCGTGCCGGTGGCCCATGGCGGCTTCGCGCCCTGGCAGCTCGACGGCATGGCTGCCGCGATCGAGCAGGCGGGCGAGGGCAAGATCCTGGCCTATTGCCGCTCGGGCACGCGCAGCACCCTGCTGTGGGCGCTGACCCGCGCGCGGGCGGGCGACAATGCCAATGTGCTGGCGGCCCAGGCCGAGGCGGCGGGCTATGACCTGACCCCGGTGCGCCAGATCATGGATGCGTTGAAGCCCGCCTGAAATAGGATTTCGTCCGCTTAACTTCCCATATTTCCCGCACATTTCGACATTTCCTTGCTCAAGTAGGAAATCATGTTGCGAGGGGGATGGGGACGCCGGACGATGGGAAAGAGCCGGGCGCAGCCTAACATGGGCCCGGCTCTGTAGGACAGGGCGGGGAAGCGGGCCGGAACCGGCTTTCTCAAGCGGACGCTCAGCCGCACTCCACCGTGACATGTTCCATGCGCGGCAGGCTGCGCACCCGTTCGCGGACACGGGCGCCGTCGGCGCCGGGCGCCAGGCTGATGATCGCGGCATGGGCGTGCGGGCCGATGCGCCAGACATGCAGGTCGCGGATGGTGGCGCCTTCGGCTTCGACCAGGCCGCGCACCCTGGCCATCAGCGCGGGTTCGGCGGTGTCGAGCAGGATGGCGGCAGTGTCCTTCATCAGGCCCCAGGCCCAGCGGGCGATGACCACGGCACCCAGCAGGCCGACCGCCGGATCGAGCCACCACCAGCCGAGATAGCGGCCGGCCAGCAGCGCGGCGATCGCCAGCACCGACGTCAGCGCGTCGGTCAGCACATGGACATAGGCGGCGCGCAGATTATTGTCGGCATGGCCCCCCTTATGGTCGTGATCATGGTCGTCATGCGCGTGACCGTGCGCATGGCCATGGTCATGGCTATGGTCGTGGCCGAGCAGCAGGGCGCTAACCAGATTGATGACCAGGCCGATGATGGCGACCAGGGTCGCCTCGCCAAAGGCGACCTTCACCGGCTCGAACAGGCGCATGCCGGATTCGATCGCGATGAACAGCGCAGTCAGCAGCAGCAGCAGCGCGGAGGCGAAGCCGGACAGGTCGCCGACCTTGCCGGTGCCGAAGGTGTAGCGCGGGTTGCGGGCATGGCGCCTGGCATAGCTATAGGCCGCGGCCGCCACCGCCAGCGCGCCGGCATGGGTCGCCATGTGGAAGCCGTCGGCCAGCAGCGCCATCGACCCGGTGATCCAGCCAAAGGCGATTTCCACCACCATGGTCGCGGCGGTCAGCCAGACGACCCACAGCGTGCGCCTGGCATTCTTGTCATGCCCGGCGCTCAGATAGATATGGTCGAAATAATGGCGTTCCTCGCCATCCTTGTCGGTCGGCGGCGGGGCGGCCGGGGCGGGATGATGGGCGTGGTCGTGGTTGCAGCCGGCGCCATGATGATGGTGCGCATGGGCGTGATCGTCGTGCATCGTCATTTCCCGTAGCGGCGGATCAGCGCCAGCATTTCTTCGGTGGCGGCCGTGCGCGCTTCGTCGGTCAGGCCGGGGCGGGCGACATGTTCGCGCATATGCTGCTCGATCAGCTCCTCCATCAGGCTGCCGACCGCGCCGCGCACCGAGGCGACCAGTTGGAGTGTCTCCGAGCAGCCCGCATCGCCCGCCAGCTGGCGTTCGACGGCGTTGACCTGCCCCGCAATGCGGCGCACCCGCGCCAGCAATTTGTCCCGATCCGCGATAATGTGCATAGGGTACCCCCCTATACTATGTGGATAAGTCGCGCAAGGCGCTGGGGATGGGGCGGGGACGCCAGTTGGCGCCCAAAATCGACGCGACAGTCGAAGTTCACAGTGTCGTGCGGGTGATTTCGGGCCAATGCGCCGGCCAAGCACCTGCCCCGCGCCGGTGAAGCGACAGGCGCGCGACAATCGGGTCATGATGACGCGCTTTCGGCGCGACGATGAAAGGACAGTGAGGCGACAGGGACGCGACACTTGTGCGCCGGTCGGGCGACAGCGGCCTGGCGGCAAGGGCTGGAAAGAGGGCCGGGCTTTCATCGCCAAGGGTAGATCAGAGAAAGGCCGAGTAGGAAAGCGGGATGCCGGGTCAAGCCCGGCATGACGGACGGGGGTAGAGCGGTTAGCGACCAGAAGCTGTCATGTTCCCCTCCCGTAAACGGGAGGGGTTGATGGGAGGCACGTGACTCCCATCAAGGGGGTGGGCTGGACGTCGCACAAGCCCACCCCGCTGCGACTAATGCGCTTCGCGCATAAGTCTCGTCGCCCCTCCCGCAGGCGGGAGGGGAATGGCGGAAAAACAACCCATCAAACAGTGGGCCGCGTCCACAACTCCACAGCCCGCGCTGCCCCTGCCGGCCAGCGCCGCGCCCGTCCCGGCACCTGCCGTCCCGCGCGGATCACCCAGCCCAGCTTCTCGCGACCCGGCGTCACCACGCGATGATCCCAGGCATGCTCGCCCCGCCGCGCCACTTCGCGGGCGATGTCGCCATAGATGCCCGCCGCCGCCAGCACCGCCCAGGCTGCCCGCGCCGGCAGCGCGCCGGTGCCGTGCCGCGCGCTGTCCTCGTAGGCTGCCGCCATATCGGCCAGCCGCTGCCCCAATATCGCCAGCTGCGGTCGCAGCCAGGGCTTCATATGCTCGCCGGGGGGCATGTCCATTTCCACCAGCCATTCGACCGGCAGGTAGCAGCGATCGGCCAGTTCATCCTCGCTGATGTCGCGGGCGATATTGGCCAGCTGAAAGGCGATGCCCAGGTCGCACGCGCGGTCCAGCGTCGCTTCATCCTCCGGGTCGACCCCCATCAGCACCGCCATCATGCAGCCGACGGCGCCGGCGACATGATAGCAATAGCGCAGCATGTCCGCCTCGCTGCGCGGCCGCCAGTCGCGCGCATCGAGCGCAAAGCCCTCCAGCAGGTCATGGGCATAGCGGTGCGGAATCGCGCATTCGCGCATGACGACGCCAAAGCCGTCAAAGGCCGGGTCGCCGGTCGGATCGCCGCGCAGCGCTGCATCGGTCAGCACCCGCAGCGTCGACAGCCGCGCCTGCCCGTCGGCGACGCCCCGCATCGTCCCGCCATGGTCCTGCCCGTCGGCGATATCGTCGCATTTGCGGCACCAGGCATAGAGCAGCCAGGCCCGCTCGCGCGTCACCCGGTCGAACAGCTTCGACGCCATGGCAAAGCTCTTCGAGCCCCGCGCGATGCTGTCGCGGGCATGGGCGACCAGGGCGGGGCGATTCCATTCTCCCGTCCCGCCTGCGGGAGGGGCCGGGGG
>NZ_NOIW01000055.1:0-37638 GCF_002708645.1 Sphingobium sp. IP1 | reverse complement strand
CTCGATAATCGCCCATTCCCGATCTGTCAGTTCGTACCGCCGCCGTGCCATCAAGCCCTCCAACTCTGGAGGCCTCTGAATCACGCCAATCGCCAATCCTCAAGGCTTTTTATGAGTTTACGGCCTAGCAATAGCGCGCCAGCCAGGCCTCCACCGACACCGGCAGTTCGGCTTCGCCCGGCGGGGCCAGCAGGCTGGCGCGTGCGCTCATCATCACGTCGCGGACATGCGCCTCCAGCGGCACGGTGCGATCCTCGGGCGGCATATGGTCCCAACGGACCAGCAGGCTCTGCAGCATCATGTTGCAGAGCAGGATACGGTTGCGCGCGACGTCGGGATGCACTCCCTCCATCAGCGCGCGCAGATGGCCGATCACCCGGAACAGGTTCTGCGCCCTGTCTTCGACCGCCGCGAACAGGCTGGAGGTCAGCGACCAATATTGGGTCGCGAAATGCAGCAGGAAATGGGCATAGGGATGGGCGCCTGCTTCATCCTTCAGGTCAAGCTGCGGCAACAGCAACATACCCAGCAATGCCATCGGATCGCCCAGATGACCGTTCGCTTCCGCCTGCGCCAGCATCCGTCCGCGCACCGGATCCATCTGCTCCACACGGGCGCCGAAGACGGCGGCGAGCAGCCCATCCTTCGATCCGAAATAATAGGTGACGGCATTGGTGTCGCCACAGCGGGCGGCCGTGGCAATCTCGCGCATCGACACGGCATCGATGCCGCGCGCCGCGAACAATGTTTCGGCGGCACGGACGAGCCGCACCATCGGCGGCTCTGCATGACGCACCCGCTTCCTGGCGGCGCTCAACTCTGGCAAGGCAATCATCTCCCGGCAATTTTCCGAGCAAATTATTGATGGATGAAGCTGGTGGGATCAACGGGTGGCGGCAACACTTTAATCTTTTGAGGAAGATGGAGTGTCGCGATGAAGCAGCGTCGTCGGATCTATTACACGGTCAGCCAGCGAGCGGAGATATGAGATCGCTGGCAGCGCGGGGAAGCGATGAGTTCGATCGGGCGAAGCTTTGATCGAGAGTCATCGTCGGCATTTTCGGTGATTTCGCCGACCGGCGGCATCCGGCCCGCCGATCGCAAGCGTGGCAGTCGTGCGCTGAGCCTTGCCGAGCGGGAGGAGATATCCCGGCGCCTGAGCGTCAGTGAACCCTTGCGTGCGATAGCACGGCAACTGGGTCGCTCGCCCTCGACGATCAGTCGCGAAGTCAGGCGTAATGGCGGTGTTGCACGGTAGCGGGCGACGGCGTCCGATCAGGCGGCATGGGACCGTGCCTTGCGGTCCAAACCCTGCAAGCTGGCTCGCTCGCCGTCGCTGGCACAGGCAGTATCGGCCAAGCTGCGCCGCAAATGGTCACCGGAACAGATTGCGGGGTGGCTCAGGCGCAGCTTTCCCAAGGAGCCGCACAGGCAGGTGTCGCAAGAGACCATCTACAGAAGCCTGTACATACAGGCACGCGGGGTTCTGAAGAAGGGACTGCTGGAGCATCTGCGCGCCCGGCGCACCATCCGCAGGTCGAGGACCGCGCCATTCCCGGCCACTGGGAAGGCGATCTGATCGGAGGTACGAAGAACAGCTACATCGCAACGCTGGTCGAACGGCATTCGCGCTATGTGATGCTGGTCAAGGTCGCCAACAAGGATACGAGGAGCGTCGTGTCGGCGCTGATCAGGCAGACGCAGCGCCTGCCGCGCGAACTCTACAAGTCGCTCACCTAGGACCGCGGCAAGGAACTGGCCGATCATCCGCGCCTCTCACTGGCTACCGATGTCGAAGTCTATTTCTGCGATCCGCAATCGCCCTGGCAGCGTGGCGCCAACGAAAACACCAACCGCCTGCTGCGACAATATTTCCCCAGAGGAACTGATCTGTCGCTATACAGCCAGGCCAAGCTGAGTGCCGTTGCGCGGCAACTCAACGAACGGCCAAGCAAAACGCTCGAATACCAAACACCCGCAGAGCGTTTCCAAGCATGTGTTGCCGCCACCCGTTGAACCCACCGTAGAAACCAGACGCTTTCTGAATGAAAGGCAGAAGTATTTTCCACTAGCGACCCATTCGGGACGCTCAACCACAGATCTTCGATTTCCAAGTGCAGCCTGTCTGCTTTTCCATGCTGGATGCATCAGGACAACAGGCTTCCGAGCAAATTTGAAAGAATAAGACCTCCTGCAATGCGGGTGGGCAGATCATTCCTGCTATTTTTCCACATCAGAAAATAATGAAATACAAATTCCATCAAAAAATCGGTAGATTAGCGTCTAGCCGAATTCCATCTATGCTTTCGACAAAGCGTGCAAGCGCGGGGTTTTCATTATCGGGTCGCCAGATCAGGTTCAGCTTGGCGGGCCACTCTGTAATCGAAGGCATCGGCCGGAAGACAACGTTCGGAAAACGCAGGCGTGCCGCCACCTCCGGAACCAGAGCCATGCCGAAGCCCGCATCGACAAGGGCCAGCATCGAATGCATCTGGCCAACCTGATGCGCGATGCGCGGCGCAATCTGGGCCTGATCGAAAAGAGCCGTCAGTATGTCGTGGAAATAGCGCGCGGCGTCGGGCGAATACATGATGAAAGGCTGCTCATCGAGGTCGGCCAGCGCAATGTCTGATTTCTCCAGGAGGCGGTGTCCTGCAGGCAGTGCCGCGATCAACGGTTCGGACAGATATTCCCGAAAGGCGAAGCGGCGTGTGTCGACCGGCGGGCGAATAAAGCCGATGTCGAGAATGCCGCTGTTCAGCGCTTCGATCTGCGCAGCCGACACCATTTCTCGCAGAACGATGTCCACGTCAGGCATGAGCGCCTTCAATTTCAGCATGAGGTCGGGTAGCATCCCATAGCCCGAAGCTGCGGTGAAACCAATCCGCAACGTGCCGGCTTCGCCGCGCCAGACCCTTTGCGTCCATCGCATCGCACTCTCGCTGAGACGAAGAATACGCTGCGCTTCGGGCAGGAAAACACGTCCGGCCGGGGTCAACCTGACCGCTCTGCTGTTTCGTTCGAGCAGCGGTACCCCCACCTCGCGCTCCAGCAATTGGATCTGCCGGCTGAGCGGTGGCTGGGTCATGTTCAGATGCTGCGCGGCCTGGCCAAAATGCAGATGTTCGGCGACCGCGACGAAGCACCGAAGCTGGCTCATCTCAAACATCAATTCAAAACCTGTATCGCTGACAACAATCTTTAGCTTAGCCAACATCGATGCCAGGCGCTAGCCCATGTCCCAAGCCAGACACGCAAGTCGGCAGCCGAACGGGACGAGGATCATGCGACATCCGTCTTCTTCGACTGCCGGGACCGACCAGACCTCGACCGAATGAAGAAGGATTTCCCGATGAGCAAAATGACCCCGCAAGAAATGGCCCGGACGATCGGCGCTGGCCTGCTGACTTTCCCGGTAACCCATTTCGATGCCGAGAACCGGGTCGACGAGAAGGCTTTCCGCGATCATTGCGCCTGGATGCTCGACCATGAGGTCGCCGCCCTGTTCGCCGCTGGTGGTACCGGCGAGTTCTTCTCGCTAACGCCATCCGAGGTCGATCAGGTCGTGCGTGCGTCCGTGGAAGAAACAGCTGGCAAGGTGCCGGTGATCGCTGGCGCCGGCTATGGCACGCAGACGGCCATCGAGTTGGCCCAGGCTGCCGAACGGGCGGGCGCCGACGGCATCCTGCTTCTGCCCCCCTATCTCACCGAGACGCCGCAGGAAGGCGTGGCTGCCCATATCGAGGCGGTCTGCAAGTCGGTTTCGATCGGCGTCATCCATTATAACCGCGCCAATGCGATCATCCGCGAGGATGCCCTGGCAAGGGTTGCGGACCGCTGCCCCAATCTCGTCGGTTTCAAGGATGGCGTCGGCGATCTCGAACTGATGATGAAGGTCTATGCCAAGCTCGGCGACCGGCTTACCTATGTCGGCGGCCTGCCTACGGCCGAAACCTTCGCCATGCCCTATCTGGAAATGGGTGTGACGACCTATTCCTCGGCCATCTACAATTTCATGCCGGAATGGGCGGTGGCCTTCTACAAGGCGGTCCGCGCGAAGGACAATGCGACGGCCGTCCGCATGCTCAATGAATTCGTCTTCCCCTATCTCAATATCCGCGACAAGCAGCGCGGCTATGCCGTCTCGATCGTCAAGGCGGGATTGAAGTCCGTCGGCCGGCCGGCCGGCCCGGTGCGACTGCCGCTGGTCGATCTCAACGAAGCCGAACAGGCCGAACTGGATGCCCTGATCGCAAAGGCCAACGCCCCCTTCGTCGAGGCGCGCCGTGCTGCTTGAAGCGGGACATCCGACCGGTGAGATGATCATCGGCGCCGGCGCCTTCCATGGCACCGGTCCGATGATCCACGCCGTCAACCCGGCGACCGGCGAGAACATGGACCCCGGCTTTGCCGGGGCCACCCCGTCCGATGTCGCGCGTGCCTGCGCCCTCGCGGCAGAGGCGTTCCCCACTTATCGTGAGACATCGCTGGAAGTGCGGGCGCGCTTCCTGGAGTCGATTGCCGATGAGATCTTGGCGCTCGCCGATGCGCTGATCGAACGGGTTATGGCCGAAAGCGGCCTGCCCCGAGCGCGGCTTGAAGGCGAACGCGGCCGGACCTGTGGCCAGTTGCGCCTTTTCGCCCAGGTAGTGCGCGCCGGTGATTTCCTCGATGTCCGCATCGACCCGGGACAGCCCGATCGCCTGCCGATGGCGCGCGCGGACCTGCGCCTGCGCAACATTGCCATCGGCCCGGTGGCCGTGTTTGGCGCCTCCAACTTCCCGCTCGCCTTTTCCGTCGCCGGCGGTGACACGGCATCCGCCCTGGCGGCCGGCTGCCCGGTAGTGGTCAAGGCCCATTCGGCCCATCCGGGCACCTCGGCGCTGGTCGCCTCGGCCATTCGCACTGCCATCGAGGCATCTGGCATGCCTGAAGGCGTTTTCTCGATGCTGTTCGGCACTGGCGGGGGTGTCGGCGCCGCCCTGGTCGCCGATCCACGGATCAAGGCCGTGGGATTTACCGGATCGCGCGGCGGCGGTGTCGCCCTGATGCAGATCGCGGCCGCGCGGAAAGAGCCGATCCCCGTCTATGCCGAAATGTCGAGCATCAATCCCGTCCTGCTTTTCCCCGGAGCGCTCGCTGCGCGGGGCGAGGAAATCGGCAAGAGCTTTGCGGGCGCGCTGCAACTGGGCGCTGGCCAGTTCTGCACCAATCCGGGCTTTGTCATCGCAATCGATACGCCTGATGTCGCGAATTTCGTGAAGGGCGCCTGCGCAGCTATCGATGGTGCGGCCGCACAGACCATGCTGACCCCGTCGATCCACGCCGCCTATGACAGGGGCGTGGAGGCTCTGGCAGGGCATGAGGATGTGACGACGCTGGTTCGCGGGGCGCCGCCGACCGGCCCCAACCAGGCAAGGACCGGGCTGTTCGAGGTCAAGGCCGACAGCATCGGCTCAGAGCCTGGGCTGCTGCACGAGATTTTCGGCGCGACCTCGCTCATGACGCGCGTTCGCGATGTCGATCAGTTGCGCGACCTGCTTGTGGATCTTGAAAGCCAACTGACCATTTCCATCCACATGGAGGAAAGCGATCATGATGCGGTCGCAACCCTGCTGCCGGTGATGGAGGAAAAGGCAGGACGCATCCTCGTCAATGGTTTCGGCACCGGTGTCGAAGTGAGCCATGCGATGGTGCATGGCGGCCCCTTCCCGGCGACGTCCGACAGTCGAACCACATCGGTCGGCACGCTGGCGATCCGGCGTTTCCTGCGTCCGGTCTGTTATCAAGACATGCCGCAATCCCTGCTTCCAGAAGCGCTGCGCGCCGACAATCCGCTCGGACTGTGGCGGATGTCGGACGGAATGATGGGCCGGGACTGAACGCCCGCGACAAGGACGGGCGCATAGAGGCATAATGGAGAGGCAAATGGAAAAGAGTTCACGTCCCACACGGCCTGGCAACAGCCATGTCCGCTACTGGATCGTCGCCATGCTGTTTCTGCTGACGACAATCAACTTCGCGGATCGATCGGCCATGTCGATTGCGGGTCCGGCCCTGAAGGGTGAGCTGGGCATCACCTCGACGGAGCTGGGCTATATCTTCTCCGCCTTTGCCTGGAGCTATGTGGTCGCACAAATCCCCGGCGGCGCGCTGCTCGATCGCTTCGGATCTCGCAAAATGTATATATTCGCGATCCTGGGCTGGTCGACCTGCACCTTCGCTTCTGGTTTCGCTTCCTATCTCGCCCCCGGCTCCGCCGTGATCGCGCTCTTCATCCTGCGCCTTGCCCTTGGTGCGGCCGAGGCTCCCTCTTTCCCCGCCAACGCCCGCCTTGTTGCCGCCTGGTTCCCCGACCGCGAGCGCGGCACGGCAAGCGCGATCTTCAACACAGCCCAATATGCAGCCCTGATCTTCTTCGCACCACTAATGGGCTGGATCGTCGACACCTATAGCTGGCACTATGTCTTCTTCGTGATGGGCAGCGTGGGTTTCGTAGGCGCGCTGATCTTTGCAACCGTCGTCCATGCGCCGGCACGCCATCCGCGCATTACCAGGACGGAGTTCGACTTTATCGAAGCCAATGGTGCGCAGGTTCAGCTCGATGCCGCCGCCACGGCGCCCAAACAGCCTTTCAGCTGGAACATCGTCGGCCAGTTGCTGACCAACCGCATGCTCATGGGCATCTATATCGGCCAATATTGCATCACGGCGCTGACCTTCTTCTTCTCGACCTGGTTCCCGGTCTATCTTGTGCAGGGGCGTGGCCTCTCCTACACAGCGGCCGGTTTCGGTGCAGCCATCCCCGCCATTGCCGGCGTTGTCGGCGGCGTGATCGGCGGCGTGCTGTCCGACCGGCTCGTCGCCAGCGGCAAGAGCGTGACCTTTGCACGCAAGCTGCCGGTTGTTCTGGGCATGGCCTGCGCCACGTCGATCGTCCTGTGCAACTTCACCGACAACCTGACCCTCGTCATCGGTCTCATGGCCCTGTCCTTCTTCGGCAAGGGCGTCGGCGCACTGGGCTGGGCGATCATGTCGGACGCAGCGCCGCGGGCCGTCACGGGGCTGGCCGCAGGCATCTTCAACATGTTCGGCAATATCGCCGGCATCACCACGCCGATCGTCATCGGCTATATTCTCGACGCCACCGGGTCTTTTGACCTGGCCCTTGTTTTCGTCGCCGCGCATTCGATCATGGCGATCGTGAGCTATCTGTTCATCGTCGGACCGATCAAGCGCTTCACCGTAACCCTGCCGGAACAGAAGGCGAGCGACGCTTCCCTTCCCTCTGCAAAGCACGCCTGAGAGATGACCATGCTTGACACAATTTTCCCCGCTCACACCTTCAGCGGCGCCCCTGTCGTCACCGACATGAAGGTGATCCCCGTCGCCGGGCGCGACAGCATGCTGCTGAACCTTTCCGGCGCCCATGCCCCCTTCTTCACCCGCAACATCGTGATCCTGACCGACAATGCCGGCAATAGCGGCGTTGGCGAAGTTCCGGGCGGCGAGAAAATTCGCCAGACGCTGGAGGATGCCCGCGAACTGATCGTGGGCAAGGGTATCGGCACCTATGCCAATATACTCAACGTCATGCGCACGACCTTTGCCGACCGGGATTCAGGCGGCCGTGGCCTGCAAACCTTTGACCTGCGCACGACCATTCATGCCGTGACCGCCGTCGAAAGCGCGATGCTCGACCTTCTTGGCCAGCATCTGGGCGTCCCGGTTGCCGCCCTGCTCGGCGAAGGGCAACAGCGCGACAAGGTCGAGATGCTGGGCTATCTCTTCTTCGTGGGCGATCGCAACAAGACCGATCTGCCCTATGGCGACGGATCAGGCGCCACTGACGACTGGACGCGACTGCGCCATGAAGAGGCCCTGACCCCCGAGAGCATCCGTCGCTTCGCTGAGGCCGCCTATGAGCGCTATGGCTTCAAGGACTTCAAGCTGAAGGGCGGGGTCCTGTCCGGCGACGAGGAAATCGAAGCAGTGACCGCCATCGCTCGCCGGTTCCCCGATGCCCGGGTGACGCTGGATCCCAACGGCGCCTGGAGCCTGGAAGAGGCAGTCCGCCTTTGCAAGGGACGCGGCGATGTGCTGGCCTATGCGGAAGACCCTTGCGGCGCCGAAAATGGCTATTCGGGTCGCGAAATCATGGCCGAATTCCGCCGCGCAACCGGCCTGCCCACGGCAACCAACATGATCGCGACCGATTGGCGGCAGATGGCGCATGCTCTGGCGCTCCAGTCGGTCGACATTCCGCTTGCCGATCCACACTTCTGGACGATGCAGGGCTCGGTCCGGGTCGCGCAAACCTGCCGCGACTGGGGCCTGACCTGGGGGTCGCACTCCAACAATCATTTCGACATCTCGCTCGCCATGTTCACCCATGTCGGCGCAGCAGCGCCCGGCAAGGTGACGGCGATCGACACGCACTGGATCTGGCAGGACGGCCAGAACCTGACCCGGGAGCCCCTCAAGATCGAGGGTGGCTTGGTTGCTGTTCCCGAACGACCCGGCCTCGGGATCGAACTCGACATGGATGCGGTCGAGGCAGCCCATCAACTCTACAAAAAATATGGCCTGGGCGCGCGCGACGACGCGATGGCGATGCAATATCTGGTCCCGAACTGGACCTTTGACAACAAGAAGCCCTGCCTGGTCCGCTAAGGCGGGTCCAGCCAGCAGCCTCCACAAGAAAGACAATCCCGCGCCCGGATCCAATGCGATCCGGGTGGACGGGGATGCATGGCCGCAAGAGGCGCGGCGGAGAGGTTTATGAGCATTTCCCTTATCCCCCTGCTCCTGATGGGCGCAGGCGCGGCGGAAGCCGCCACTGAAGCGAAGGATGTCCCGCCGCAACCCGCCGCAACTTCCTCCCCGACATTGCCGGCGCCGCCCGAAAAGCCGCGAGCGGCGAGTGAAGGCGGCGGCGAGGACGGCGGCGGTCGCGGCCGGCTATTGGGCGACTGGGGTGGCCTGCGCAGCACGCTTGTCGATGCCGGCATCACACCGAGCCTGGTCTACACCGCTCACACCGTCACCAATGTCCGCGGCGGCACCCAATCAAAGTTCATGAACGCGGGGCAGTTCGTCGCAGGCCTGCGCTTCGACCTCGACAAGATCGCCGACCTGCCGGGGACATTCCAACTGGGCATCGTCAAGCGCTATGGTGAGAGCTTCAACCAGAAAAGCGGCATCAATGCCCTGGTCAATCCCATGTCGATCCAGGGGCGCGGCGAAACCTTTCGCATCAGCCAGCTCTGGTATCGCACGAAGATCGGCAAGCTCGACGTGAAACTTGGCCGCATGTTCCTCAACGAGGATTTCAATCCGGGCCGCTGCGACTTCATCAGCGGCTATTTCTGCCTTGGCGAGAACACACGTTCCAACTCGACCATCTGGCCCACCAGCCCGGTCAGCATGTGGGCCGCAAGGTTGCAATATGCCGTGCGCAAGGACGTGACGGTCAAGGGCGCGGTCTACCAATATAATCCCAAGAATCTCAATATGGAGCGCAACTTCTATATCGGCTGGAAAGGCGCGACGGGCATCGTTGCGCCGTTCGAGATCAATTATACCCCGCGCTTCGACGGCAAGGCCGGCAATTATGCCATTGGTCTATTCTACTCCAACGCCGACATGAATGACCCTATCCTCAACAGCGATCATCAGCTTCGCGCCGTCTATGGCGGCACGCCGCTGATCCGGCACAATGAATGGGGCGCCTATTTCAATGCCCGCCAGACCGTCCGCAAGGCAGCCGCCGACGGATCGGGGCGGCTCGACCTCTTCCTCAACGGTTCCTTCCTGTCTGAACAATCCACCCCCAACAACAGCGCGATCGCAATGGGCCTAAGCTACACCGGCCTCATACCCGGCCGCCCGCGTGACGAGCTTGGCCTGGCATTCGGCCGCGGCCGCGTGAACGACCGGATCACCGATGCGGCCCGATATATCAACGATAACGGCCTTGGCCATCAGCCCGTCCGCACCGCCGAATATGTGGCTGAAGCCTATTATGGCATCGGCGTTCTGCCAGGTTTCACGATCCAACCCGACATCCAGTTCATCTTCCAGCCGCGGGGCGATCCGGGTGAACGCAATGCCATATTGCTGGGCGCCAGAACCCAAGTCAGCTTCTGAGAAAGGAATGGCCGCCATGGTCCCTGTCGTCACCAATGGTTCGCTGTCACCCTGGCTGCATGAGGGGCTGTCGGCGCGCCATGCTATCCACAGGCTAGACGAGCTTCCACACGCGATCCGCATGGAAGCCCGCATATTGGTAACCACCGGCGTTGCAGGGGCCGACGCATCGATCATGGATGCATTACCGGCCTTGCGCCTGATTGCCGTCCACGGCGTGGGAGTGGACGCCGTCGACCTCGACCATGCCCGCCGGCGCGGCATAGCTGTCACGAACACGCCAGACGTGCTGACAGACGATGTCGCGGACATGGCGGTCCTGCTGCTGCTGTCGACGGCCCGGCGGGCGATGCTCAATGATGCAACGGTGCGCCGGGGCGGCTGGACCAGCCCATCGGGCCGGCGCGTCAGCGGCATGCGAATAGGCATATTGGGCCTGGGCAGGATCGGTGGCGCAATCGCACGCAGGCTGGAAGGCTTTGGCTGCGATATTTCCTATCACAACCGCCGGTCGCTGCCCGATTGTCCCTATGCCTATCGTGACAGCCCAGCTGATCTGGCCCGAGAATGCGACGCCATGATCATCGCAGCGTCTGGCGGAGGCGAGTGCCTGGTCGACGGCGCGGTGCTGGATGCGCTGGGCCCGGATGGCTTTCTCATCAATATCGGGCGCGGTTCAACCGTCGACGAGACCGCACTGATCGACGCCCTCGAACAGGGCCGGATTGCCGGCGCTGGCCTCGATGTTTTTGCAAGCGAACCTCATGTGCCCACGCGCTTCATCGCCCTCGATACCGTTGTTCTGCAGCCCCATCAGGCCAGCGCGACGATCGAAACACGCGTGGCGATGGCCGATCTGGTCCTGCGCAATATCGCCAATTTTCTCGCAAACGACCCCCTGGACACGCCCGTATGAAAAGACATGGTTGCGCCCGCCGCAACCGGCGGAACCTTGTTCGCAGTTGCGAAAGCGGCCACCAGGTCTAGATGCACGCTCCGTGAAGCGGCTTGTCGCCGTCCAAGGAGTTTCATCATGCTTGCCGCCATCATCAAGGCCCTTCAGCTTGTCGCTGCCCCCCTGTGGCTGCCGACGGCCTGATTGAGAAATGCCTGTGTAAAAGGGGCTGGCTTTACACGAAGCCAGCCCCTTTTGCGTTCAGGCGGTGATGGTTTCGCTCGACACCGTCCAGGCATGGGCCTGATCGCTCAGCGAAATGCCGATACCTGGACGCGGCGGCACGACCATGCGCCCATCCTTGAGTTCCAGCCGCTCGTTGAAAAGCGGCTCCAGCCAGTCGAAATGCTCGACCCAGCTATCATGCGGATAGGCCGCCGCAAGGTGGACATGCAGTTCCATGAAGAAATGCGGCGCAAGCTTCATATGCTTCTGCTCAGCCATCGTCATGATCTTGAGGAACTGGGTGATGCCGCCCACGCGGGGCGCGTCGGGCTGGATGAAATCGACCGCATCGAGCTGCACCAGTTCGAGATGCTCCTGCGCTGATGACAGCATCTCCCCGGACGCGATCGGCGTATCCAGGGCTGCGGCAAGCTGGGCATGGCCCTGCGCATCATAGGCGTCGAGCGGCTCTTCAATCCAGACGAGGTTGAACTGTTCCATGATGCGCCCGATGCGCAGCGCAGTCGGGCGGTCCCATTGCTGGTTCGCATCCACCATGAGCGGAAAATCGCCCAGTTGCTCGCGAACCGCGGCAACCCGGCGAAGATCCTCCATCGGGTCGGGCTGGCCGACCTTGAGCTTGATGCCGCCAATGCCGGAAGCAACCGAAGCCTGGCAGTTTTCCAGGACCTCCTCGATCGGTGAGGACAGGAAACCGCCCGATGTGTTGTAGCAGCGGACCGTATCCTTGTGGGCGCCGATCAGCTTGGCCAGCGGCAGTCCGGCGCGCTTCGCCTTCATGTCCCACAGCGCGATATCGAACGCTGCGATCGCTTGGGTGGCCAGACCGCTACGGCCGACCGACGCCCCGGCCCAGGCCAGTTTTGTCCAAAGCCGCGCGATGTCGCTGGGATCCTCGCCAATCAGATTTCCAGCAATTTCACGCGCATGGGCGTAAAGGCCAGGGCCACCTGCTCGCTTGGAATAGCTGATGCCAAGCCCCGAATATCCGCCTTCGGTTTCGATTTCGGCGAACAGGAACGCAACCTCGGTCAGCGGCTTCTGGCGGCCGGTCAGCACCTTGGCATCGCTGATCGGGCGCTTGAGCGGCAAGAACGCCAGGCTGACCTTTACCGACTTTATCCGGTCCAGCGTGGCTGCGTCGGCAGGGAATCCTGCCTGCAGGGGATTGGCGGGAATGATGCGCTTTTCAAACATGCAAGGCTCTCCTGTGATCGAATGATCCAAGAGCTAAAGCGCACAAAGCCACCGGTCCAAACGCGAATTTTCATCGGATCGATGCAAGAATTGCATCGGATTTCAAGCACTCAGATCCCCCAGCAGCTCGATTAAGGGCTGCGTGAGCGCGTTGGTCGGACGGACATGGCGGCAGGCATGCCATTCCGCGCGTTCGTCGAGCGACAAGGGCTTGAAGACGATATTGTCGAACGACGCGCTGGCGCTGCCTGCGGGCACGATCGCCACGCCCATTCCGGTGCTGACAAGCGCCAGAATGGAATGCGTTCTCTTCATGCTCTGGATGACCCGCGGCACTGCGCCTGCACGATCCAACATCCCGGCGATCAGGTCCCGCAAGTAGAGGCCGGCCTCGGAATATCCGACAAACGCCTCATCGTCCAAATCGGCGATTTTCAATTTGCGCTTGGCGGCCAGTCGGTGACCAGCAGGCACGGCAAGGGCCAGAGGTTCGCTGAACATGCATTGATTGACGATGTCCGCTTCGTGCGTGAGCGGCCGCACGAAGCCAATATCCAGTCGGTGGAACGCCACCTCTCGCATTTGCTCCGAAGAACTCAGCTCGACAAATTTGAAGGCTACTCCAGGCCAGTCCCGGATCGTCCGTTGAATGAGGCGCGGAATGAGCGTGTAGGATGCGGCCCCGTCGAAACCCACGGTGATCGTACCTGCCAATGTCCCGGCAGCCTTTTGCGCCGACCGTCTCGCCTCTTCCATGTCGGCCAACAGTAACTGCACCTTGGGAAGAAATGCGATGCCTGCGGCCGTCAGGGTGATCCTCCGGCCTTCGCGGTGGAACAACGGGACGCCGACATCGCTTTCTAACTGTTGGATCCGGCGGGTCAGCGCCGGTTGGGTAATCAGCAATTCGCGCGCCGCTTGCCCGAAATGCCTTAGCTGCCCCAGGATCAGGAATGAACGGAGTTGAGCATGGTCGAACATCGGCAATGCTTATGACATGTGCACCGCTCTCATCAACAAGCTGGGCGCCACTCGGGATCGGCATTGCAAAATCAACGCTGTGGCCGAGCTGAACGAGAACCTATGTATCCGACTTTCGGGGAGGGAGATTCCGACCCTTATGGGGCACTCAGCCGCCAACTTTCGTTGACCAGTTCCGGACGTTCCGGTTCAACAGCTTTCGACCAACGTTGGCCATTCAAGTCATCTCCCATCAACGCCCGGTCCTGACAAAATTGGTTCGATCAAAGAAACCCGGATCGCATGAAAATTGGGGAATCAGAAATTGGCGGCGACGATCTGTTGGCTGATGCTGCCGAAAGGGAATCTGTTGTTTCCAAATGCGAGAAGCGAAACCCGATCGCCGAACTTGAGGAAAGGCGTCTTTGCTTCGCCTTGCTCGATCATCTCGATCGCGCGGCGTTCGGAGATGCAGCAGGAGCCGAGCGTTGCATAATCGGCATTGGACACGGTGCCCGACCCGATGATGGTGCCTGCAACCAGATCGCGCGTGCGGGCGGCATGGGGCGACAAGCTCGTGAAAGCCGAATGCCATTTCGCCGCCATGGGGATTTCCGAACCAGGCGCCGTTGACATAAACCTCCAGTGGCAGATGGACGCGGCCGTCCTGCCAGGCCTCGCCCAGTTCGTCGGGCGTGACCGCAAAGGGCGCCACTGAACAAGCCGGCTTGGCCTGGACCCAGCCGAACCCGGTCTTCATCTCGATCGGCGCGATCGCGCGCAGCGACCAGTCGTTGATGAGCAGGACCAGCTTGATATGGGATAGCGCGTCCTGCGCGCTAGTGCCCATCGGCACGGCATCGGTAATGACGCCGAACTCGCCTTCGAAATCGATGCCGTCAGCTTCGCTGGGGAGCGGCACATCCTGCGTTCCGGACAGGAAGCGATCGGACAGGCCCTGATACATCAGCGGCCGGCCGGTTTCGATCGGCGGCAGGTTGAACGCCTTCTGCATCAGCTCGCCATGCTGCGGGAAAGCGGAACCGTCGAGCCATTGCCAGGCGCGGGGCAGGGGGGCGAGCAGCCGGCTTTCGTCCAGCGCCTCTCCGTCCCCCTGGTCCAGCCGGTCAGCAAGCCGGCGCAGCGCCGGTTCGACGCTGTCCCATCGCTCGATCGCCTGCTGCAGCGTATCTGCTACACCGTCCGCGGGCAGGCAGCGACGCGCATCGCGGGAGACGACTGCCAGACAACCGTCCGGCTGACCATTGTGGAGGGTGGCAAGGCGCATCTTTATTCCTCGAAGATTGCGACCGCGCGGGTCCAGCCGGCCGACGCGCCCTTGATCTTGTGCGGGAAGCAACTGACCATGAAGCCATTGCCGGGCAGGCTTTCCAAATTGTGCAGCTTTTCCAGGTGGCAATAGCCGATGTCGCGGCCTGCCTTGTGGCCTTCCCAGATCAGCGAGGTGTCGCCGGTTTCCTTCACCTTCTGCGCGGTATAGCTGAACGGCGCATCCCAGGACCAGGCATCAGTGCCGGTGACGCGCACGCCCCGCTCGGTCAGGTAGATGGTCGCCTCGTATCCCATGCCGCAGCCGCGATTGACATAGTCGGGCTGGCCCAGTGCCGTGCCGGCGGCGGTGTTGACCAGCACGATGTCGAGCGGCTGGAGGCTGTGGCCGATGCGGCCCAGTTCCGCTTCGACATCGGTCGCGGTGACGACATAGCCATCGGGGAAATGGCGGAAGTCGAGCTTCACGCCGGGCTGGAAACACCATTCCAGCGGCACTTCGTCGATCGTGATCGATCGTTGCGGTTCGCCGTCGCGGCCGTCCATGGTCGGATGGAAATGATAGGGCGCGTCTAGATGCGTGCCGCTATGGGTGGTCAGCTTCACCCATTCGGATGCCGCGAAACCGGCGCCGTCGGGCGTGTCCTGCGCCGTGACGCCGGGGAAGAACATCGCCAGTTCATGCGCGGTGTCGGCATGGGTCTGATAGGTGATTTCGGGCTTCAGGAACGGCGGGTCGCTGACCACATCGTTGCACAGCATGATCGACAGATCGACGAAGCGGCGGGTCATGCGGTCTTGCCTCCCAGCGTTTCGGCGAACCAGTCGGCGATGCAGTCGCGGCCATAGGCCATATTGTCCGCGCCGACATGTTCGACACCGCCTTCGCGCGGCGTGAAGATCGTCTTTTCGCGGCGGGGGGAGTTGACGAGCTGGTCGTAGAGGTCGTCAGCATAATCGACACTGATCTGGCGATCCTGCGCGCCATGGGTGACCAGGAAGGGCACCTTGATGCGGTCCATATGGCCGTTGAGGTTCATTGCTTCGGATTTGGCCAGGAAGTCCGCCTGATCCTTCGCCCCGAACGCCCAATGGACATGCGCCCAATAATGGGGGACGGGGTTTTCGCCCTCGCGCGCCATGCGCTTGTCCTGCACTTCGCGCCAATTATGGTTGGCGCCCCAGACCGCGCCGCTGGCAAAGCGCGGTTCATAGGCGACGGCGCGCGGCGCGAAATGCCCGCCCAGCGAAATGCCGGTCAGGCCGATCGCCCGGCCATCGACATCGGGTTGCTGTTCCAGCCAGTCGACCGCCTTGCTGGCCCAGCTTTCGCTGTGCGGATCGACGGGCAGATTCTGGAGCCGCAGCGCTTCTCCCGAGCCCGGCTGGTCGACGCAGAGCGTGGAAATGCCACGCCGCGCCAGTTCCTGCGGCAGGCGCGTCCAGTAGAGCAGTTCCTTGCAGCTATCGAGCCCGTTGCAGAAGACGACGACCGGCTTTCTTCCCTCGCCCGGCGCGCGGGTGAAGAGGGCGGGCATTGTTCCCGTCGCCAGCGGTATCTCGACCCGCTCGCGATTGATCCGGCCCAATACCGTGGACCGGTCAAAGGCTGCGCGTGCCTTGGCATAAGTCGCCTCCCGGCCCGGCGCGCCATGGCCCTGCATCCGCTCGGCGGTGATCAGATAGAGCGCGGCGCGTTCCATCTTGTTGGAGGCGGAGAAGAGCCGGCCCTGGGCCTCATCCTGCGCCGCCAGTTCCAGCAGCTTGTCGCCCATCGCAGCCCAGGCCTTCATGAACATGGGCGTGCCCGCGTCGGCGCCGCTGTCGGCAGCGTCGCGGATCGGCTTGCACATGTCGATGATCTCGCCGAGCTGCGCGCCCGATTCCATCGCGATCGCGACCGACAGGTTCCAGATATAGTTGGGGAAATATTCGAACAGTGCCACGGCTTATGCCTCCCCCCTCAAATTTCTACAGCCTGGAACAGGCCCTTGTCGGGCTCGGGATGGGGCATGGTCTGGGGGCCGCCGACGCCGATGCCCCACTGGTCCATCACCTTGGGGCCGGGCACATGGACCTTGGGTTCATGGCGCTCGAAATCCACATATTCCAGCTCGGACGTATATTCGACCGCGAAGCCTGCCGGCGTGGTGAAGTAGCTGAACGTATTGTTCCCGGCCGTGTGGCGCCCCGGTCCCCAGCGAATGTCGGTGCCCTTCTGCCGCAGCCGGTTGATGCCGACCATCATGTCATCGACGCTCGGCATGTCATAGGCGACATGGTTGAGGCAGGGCGGTCCGGGCAGGATGGCGAGGCGGTGGTGCGCGCCGTTGCAGCGCAGGAAGCACATGAAATCGCCCAGCCAGTCCGACACCTTGAAGCCCAGCACGTCGCAGAACCACTGCACCAGAGCCTGATGGTTCGGCGAGTGCAGCACGATATGGCTGATCCGCTGCGGCACGCCTTCCCATTGCGCGATGGCGCGGGGCGCGCGCCGGGCGACATCGCTCGAAATCTCGAACGGCAGGCCGTCGGGCGAGAAGAAGCGGAAGCCATAGCCGCCGCCCAGCGTGTCGAGATCGTGCGGGGCGGATATGATCCGCGCGCCCGATGCCGCGATCCGATCATGCAGGGCGTCGACATCGGCCCGGCTGTCGGCCGCCAGCGCGATCACGTCGATGCGCTTGTCGGCCGCGGCACGCAGCCGCACGACATAGGCTTCCTCGCCGCCATCGGCTGCGAAATGGACCATGCCATCCTTTTCGCCCGCCTCGACCAGCTTCCACTGGTCGGCATAAAAGGCGCGTTCGGCCTCCAGATCGGGCACGGCATAGCCGACATAGCGGATTTCGGTGACGCGGCTCATTCTGTCTGCTCCGGAACGGGTAGGGAAAGGTCAAAGGCGACGTCCGCGGCCGATCGGCCGGCAAACAGGCGGGGGGCGGCGATGTCGCGCCAGCCATCGCACCAATATTGCAGGCGGCGGCGCAGGATCGGGATGGCCAGTTGTCGCCGCTCGCCCGGTTCCAGATGGACCTTGGCAAAGGCGACCAGCGCCAGTTCGGGCTCGCGCCGATAGATCTGGATGACATCGCTGCCGGCGCGATCGGACTGGTTGTGCATCTGGGCACGGACGATGAGGCCACCGTCATGGCCGGCGACGATATCGACATCGTCCAGCGCGATGTCCGCATAGCCGAAACCGGCGCCCAGCGTGTGGCGCGGATCGGCCATGCCGCGATAGCCGATCCGCCGGCCCTCGTCATAGCGCAGGTCGCCCTTCTCGTCGGGCGTCAGGGCCAGGGCGGGATAGTCGGCATCGTTGCGTGCGATCGAGACCGGCATGCGCCCGCCCGGCTCCCGGTCGCCGACCAGAACCTGCGCGATCGCGGTGCCGAACGCCTCGCCGGGATACCAGGCGATCAGCAGCGCTGCCGCTTTCTCCTCCCAACTCGTGTCGAAGGCATGGCCGACATTGGCGACGATGATGGTGCGCGGATTGGCGGCGGTCACGGCATCGATCAGCGCCAGTTGATTGTCCGGCAGGCTGGTGTGGCTGCGGTCCTTGCTCTCGACGCTCGCGTCCGACGTTTCACCGACCATCAGGATGACGGCATCGGCCTGCTGTGCCAGCGCGACGGCACGGTCCAGCATCGCCTCGGGCGTGTCCGGGCGGCGTATGCCATACCATAGGCCGTGGACGCGGGCGGGCTGGCAGAGGAACTCGACCTCGATCGCATAGCTCTGCCCGGCCTTGAGCGACGCGCGCGCATCACGGGCATCGCCGCTCTTGAGCTTGCCCATCACGTCCGACGAGGGAATGGCCTCGTCCAGCACCAGCAGGTCGACGCCATCGATACGCATCCGCACCGGCCCGGTGGCGCCCAGATGGAAGCTGTGATCGCCATCATGCTCGGCCCGGAACAGCCCGCGCGCGACGATGCGGGCAGGGCGGTCGAGTGCGGCGATGTCGTCATGCACGCCGGCGAACCAGACCAGCGAGTTGGTGTCGCGCGTCTCGCTGTGGATCAGCCGGGCGTCGCCCGCCGGACCATCATAATAGTCGATCGTCATGCCATGGGCATAACCATCGCCCAGATCGCGCGCAGGCGTGACCGGCATTGACGGCAAGCGCGGCTGAGGATCGACGCCGGGTTCATAATCGACCCGCGCCTGGCCGGCATAGCGCGCCTGGATCGCCTCCAGCGGGCGCGCCGCATCCGGCGTCACAGCGATCTTGGCGAAGGTGCCACCCTGGTAACAGGGGGCGGCCGCATTGGGGCCGATGATGGCGATATGGCGGTCGCGACCGGGCTCAAGCGGCAGGATCGCCTGTTCGTTGCGCAGCATCACGAAGCCAGCGGCTGCGGCCTCCACCAGCAGCGCCTGGGCATCGGCGCCCTGGATCGGAACATGTTTGTCACCCTTGAAGCGGCGGGCGGCGGTGGCGACCCGCGATGCGGCATCCATCACGCGCTGCCTGCTGACCAGTCCGTCGCCCAGCGCGGCCGCCGCCTTCGCGCCCAGGAAGCGGGCTGGTCCCGGCATTTCCAGGTCCAGTCCGGCGGTCAGCGTTGCGACGGTCGAATGGGTGCCGAACCAGTCGCTCATCATCACGCCGGGAAAGCGCCACTCGCCTTTGACGATGGTCGTGATCACATGATGATGCTCGGCGCACCATTGGCCATTCAGCCGGTTATAGGCGGTCAGCATGCCACCGACGCCGGCCTCGGCGCACAACTCGAAGGGGAGCAGATAGATTTCGCGCAAGGTGCGTTCGCTGACCACCGCGTTCATCCGATCGCGATCGGTCTCGCTGTCGTTGCAGACCAGATGCTTGGCGACTGAAGCAGTGCCGGTGCTTTGCAGGCCGCTGGCCCAGGCGGCGCCCAACAGGCCGGCGAGCAGCGGCTCCTCCGAATAATATTCGAACGCCCGGCCGGCGAGCGGGCTGCGCGCCAGATTGACATTGGGGGCAAGGACCATGTCGACGCCCATGCGGATCGCCTCGCCACCGACCAGCGTGCCGACGCGCATGTTGAGGTCGATGTCCCAACTGGCGCCCAGCGCGGTCGGGCAGGGAGTCAGCAAGGCAATGTCGCGTTCGTCCACGCGTCCGCTGGCAATGCCCATCGGCCCGTCTGCCATCGCCAGCGAAGGGATGCCCGCTTCAGCATAGCCGACCGTCGTCCACATGGTGGCGCCGGCGCTCATCGCCAGTTGCTGGTCGATCGTCAGGCCGGACATGCGGCACCCTCCATGGCGAAGTGCATGATCTGCCGCGCCTGGGCGCGGACCGCATTGGCGACGCCTTCATCACACAACGTGCCGTCGGCATCGAAGGGGCGCTGCTCGACCGAATTGACCGCAACCCCGACCGGCGTCGGCCAGCCGCGCATCGCATGGATGACATCGCGCAGCGCCGACAGGGTGGTGCCGCAGGCCTGCCAGCCGGCCGCCGTGACGATCAGCCCGACCGGACGACCATCGAAATAGACCCGGCTGTCGCCGCGCAGATCTTCCAGCAGGTCGATCGCATTCTTCACCAGCCCGGAATAGCCACCATGATAGCCCGGACTGCCGATGACGATGCCGTCGGCGGTGCGGATGGCATCGACCAGCGCATGTTCCTCGGCCGTGCGGTCGGGATGCTCGGGATTGAAATGGGGCAGGCGGGCGAGGGCCGGGCCGTCGAACATCGTCGTTTCGGCGCCCAGATGCTCGCATTCCTTCAGGACCGCACGCACTATCCGCTCGCTGGAAGATGCCTGGCGGAATGTGCCGCCTAGGCCGACGATCCGCTTCGGGCGGGCGCCAAGATGACCGGACATGTCCATACTCCTCGAAATGGCGCGGCCTTCTTGCGGGCCGCGCTCATCAGTGCATTGGGGTTCAGGCGTCGACCTTCGCCTTGAAGGCGGGCATGACCTTGTCCGACAGCAGGCGCAGCGTCTGGTTGCCCAGGCGCAGCCGCTCCTCGGTCAGCGGACCGGTGGTGGTGCCGCACAGGATGTTGCCGATGCCCAGTTCCTCATAGGGTTTGAGATGCTTGATGACGGTCTCGGGCGAGCCATAGAGGCACCATGTGCCGATCCAGTCCTCGGTCAGCGCATTGGGGGTGCGATCGGTCTTCTTGTTGGCCGAATCCGATTCCGCGCGGGCGTTGAAAGCGGCCTCGCGTTCGATCGCGTCCTGATAGGAACGCAGGATGATTTCCAGCTCCTCGCGCGCCTGCTCGTCGGTTTCGGCGACATGCACGACCTGATAGGTGTGGGTGGTCCAATCCAGCGCCCGGGCGATGGCTTCCTGCGAATGGCCGGCCTCATCCAGCATCTGGCGATAGACGCCGAAATATTTGGCGACATGCTTCATCGGCTCGGTGCCGCCGATCTGCGGCGGGGTGAAGGCGGGAATGAAGGCGGGCCAGGCATTTTCGGCTGCCCGGCGCGCGCTCGTCTCCTTCATCGCGACCGGCATCAGCCGGGCATGGCCGGACGAATATTGCGCCGGCGCGATCCGCTGCAGCACGCGGCCCTTGTGCGGGCCATTGTCGATCTCGACCGCAGGGTCTTCCATCTGCTTGGCCCAGAGCTGCTCGGCGATGGCGAGGTTCGCCTCGGAGATGGCGCCGGCTTCCTTGTAGTTGACGCCGAAGCCGATCATTTCCTCGGGCGTGGTGCCGCTGCCCACGCCGACCAGCAGCTTGCCGTCGGTCAGCTGGTCCAGGATATTGATGCGCTCGACGAAGCGGACCGGGTGATGGAGCGGGACCGAAACGACGGAAAAGCCGAAATGCATCTGCGGCAGCTTCGCCGCCAGATAGGAGGCGAACATGAAGCTGTCGGACGCGACCGGCATGTAACCGTTGAAATGATGGTCGGGCAGGAAGATCGCATCGAAGCCCAGATCGGCTGCCTGGGTCGCGTGCGCGGTCAGGTCGTGGATCAGTTTGCGATCCTCGTCGGGCGCCATCGAACGAGCGTTCAGAAACACAGAAAAGCGCATTTTTCCCCTCCATGGCTGCCCTTTGGGCGCGCATATGACGACTTGTTTACATTGGCGGCCAAAGCCGTCAGAATGAATCTCAATTAGAACCAATGTTCTTATTATCGATAGGGTCTTTATGTCTTCAGTGTCAACCGAGAAATCGAAGGATGATTCTATTTCTGGTTCGGGGGAGGCCAGTCGCGTACCCCAGCAGGGCCGCAGCCGGGCCTCTTACGAGCGCATGCTGGCGGCCGCCGAGAAGCTGATGGTGAAGCGCGGCAATGACGATTTCACTCTCACCGAAGTGGCCAAGGCCGGCAAGGTGTCGATCGGCTCCATCTATCTACGCTTCGACAGCAAGGATGACCTGATCCGCGCGGTCCATGGCCGCGTCCTCGGCCGGATCGGCGAGGAACAGGACAACATGATGCAGGCGATCGGCGACAAGGCGACCAGCCTCGACGATTTCGCGCGTCTGTTCGTGGAGGCCTATGCCGAACTGCTCAAGAGCTACAGCCCGGTGCTGCGCCCGATCATGTTCCGCGCCATCTATGACGAGACGATCTCGTCGCTTGGGCGGACATCGGCGGAAAAGCTGACGCAGGAGGCGGAGGCGCAGATGATGCGCTATGCATCCGAGTTCGGCCGGCCCGATCATGCCCGGCTGGTCGGCAATGCCTTTCGCATGATCTATTATACGCTCGCCCGTTTCCTTGGCCTCGGCTCCTCGCCGGAAGCAGCCAATCAGGGCAATTGGGAGGAACTGAAGGAAGATCTCGCGATCATGTGCGCGGCCTTCCTGCGCGCGACGGGCAAATAGGCGCCCGCCACCTCAGGCGTCGGGGTTGGCGAGCCGCAGCCCCGCGCCATAGAAGCGGACGATGCCGGGGCCATCCGCCTGCACGCACAGCTGGAAACCGAAGCGGGTGGAGATCGCCGGGCTGATCGGCAGGTCGGTGCGCAGCCGGTTGCACGCCGGATAATAATGCCGCCACATTTCGGGCGGATCGAACGGTTCCGGCGTGCCGGTCAATGGCTGGTTGGGCGCGCACAGATGCTGGCGCTCCATCCCGCCATGATGGACGCAGACCCAACTGAGGATCGCGCCTTCTTCGGCCTCCCACAGCAGCGACACCTGATCGATCAGGCTGCCGGCAGGAAGCTGGAAGGGGAAATGGAACCAGATCTTGCGGTCCGGTCGGATGCGGAAGCTCGACGAGAAGCCGCGATGGAAGCCGCGCCCCTGCGACCAGGGCTGGTCATCCACGACATCGATCCAGTCGGCGCCGCTTTCCTGCAATTGCACGGCGGCCGGGGCCAGCCATAGTTCCTGGGGCAAGCCCATGCCGCTTCCTTTTCAGGGATGGGGGTGTTCCGGCATGGCGGCGTGGTTCGCCGCCATGCCGGTACCCCGTCAGGCTGCGAGTTGCAGCTCGCGCCCGGTCTTCGTTGTGGGAACGAAGGGCAGGTAGGATACGCGCATGCGCACGGCGATATCGACCTTGTGTGCGCCCGGCGTCAGCCCGCCCGGGCGCAGCACCGTCACGGTCGCCTTCTCGCCGAAATTCCAGCGATCGTCATAGACCGTCTCCATCTCGTCCAGCGTCCAGCTGCGGCCGCGCACCGAAAAGCGGACATCCTCGCGCGCGACCGGATCGCCATCGATGGAGAGGCCGATATCCTCGATCATCGAGAGGCCAAGGCCCCGATAATAGGGCAGGCGGGCGAGCAGCGAGAAGCCGATCGTCTCGCCATTGTCGACGACGTTCGCAAAGCCTTCGTCGCACAGCATCATCTTGTCGAACATGGGGGCGGCTCCTTAGGCGGCGAGGGCAGAGGGGGTGGGTTCGCCGATCAGCGACTTCAGCATTTCCTGCTGGCGGCGGACCTGCTCGACGGAATCGACCTCATGGGCATCCTCGATCCAGCGATTGCCCTCATATTCCGAGCAGATATAGCCCTTGTAGCCGCCCTGCTTGAGCACCCGGACGATCTCGTCATAGGGGATGGAAGGCTCGACCAGATTTTCGTCCATCTGGTAGAATTTGCCATGGACGTTGTGGATGCGGTGCATGAAGTCGAGCATCCGCTTGGGTTCATAGGCGGCATTGTGGCGCAGCGTTTCCGCCATGCCCAGCGCCGGCCCTTCGCCGCCCATCTCGCGCACGTTCAGGATCACATATTCGGACAGGACACGGTCCTCATAGGCGGTCTCGATATAGTCGGCGATCTTCTGCGGCACGCCGTTGCGGATGAAGCGCTCCTTCCAGACCGGCGGGAATTTGAACAGGAACATGCCCATGTCGGGCAGGAAGCCCAGCGCGTCTGACCCCGACTTCTCGAAGGCTTCTGCATGGCGGATGATCCAGGGATGGTCGAAATGCAGCGGCGCATGCACCTCGATCAGGATCTTGATGTTCTTTTCCTCGGCATAGGGCGCGGCGGCGACCAGCACTTCAGGCGCGATCGACACGAGCGCGCGGATATATTTCATGCCCAGCCGCGCGCCGAAGTCGATATCCTTCTTCACGCTGGCGACCTGCTCCTCGAAGGGCATCATGCGGCCCTTGTAGCGCTTGTAATCGAGCATGAAGTCGTGGCTGACGGCGGTCGCGCCATACTTCTTGATGAGCGCATGCCACTCGTCGATCTTCGCCTCGTCGACGCTGGCTTCGGGCCAGCCCCAGAAGGTCTGCTCGCCGATGATCTCGATGCCCAGTGCGCCCATGTCGGCACAGGTCTTGAAGCAATCCTCCAGGCTCATCTTCCCCTGAAAGGTTTCGTGCTGGAAACTGTAGAGGCTCACGCCCCGCTTGATGTCGCTTGTCATATATTACTCCGCAGGAGCGATGGTGGGGGTCGGGGTGCGCGGCGCGCGGACCAGACCGATCACGATGGCGGCGATGACGCCTACCAGACCCGCTGCAAGGAACGCGCCCTGCATGGTTCCGACGAGGTTTTCAGCCTGATGCACTGCCCAGGGGCTGGAGAATTGGCCGAAGAAGAAGCAGGCGGTCCACACGCCCATGCCGCGGCCGCGATGCTCGAACGGCAACTTGCTCTGCGCCCAGGAAATGATGGTGGGCACCGCCATGCCGGCGCCGGTCTGCTGGACGATCAGCGCTGCGACCAGCCAGCGCCAGTCGGGCGCCAGGCCAATGCCGGCCAGGCCGATGCCGAGCAGGCCGAAGAAGGTGGCGAGCTGCACGGTCTGCGGGCGATTGCCCATCAGGCGGAAGATCAGCGCCCCCAGCATCACGAACAGGCTGGGAATGGCGGTCAACTGGCCGATCCGCGCCGGGTCCATCACCCCGACCTCGCGCCAGGCGAGCGAGCCGCTGATGATGAAGACATAATAGAGCGCCGACGCAACCAGCGTCACGCCGCCGATCAGCGCGACCGATGCGGTCGGGAAGGGCGTGCGCGGCGCCTTCTCGCTTTGGGCGATGTCGGCAATGGTGGCGCCGTCGGCGCGGCGCGGCTCGAACAGCCAGAGCAGCATCGCGATGAAGATCGGGAAGGCGACGGCATAGACCATGAAGATGCCGTTCCAGCGCACCGAAGAGGCCGCGCCCGACAGCAGGATCACGCCCGATGCGAAGAAGGGGCCGCAAATACCCTGCAGGAACAGCCAGTCCTTGCGCCCGCGATCGTCCCAATAATCGGCGATCAGCGTGTTGACGATGGTCAGGATCGCCGCTTCCGCCACCCCCAGCAACAGCCGGCAGGCGATCAGCGCGTTCAGGCTGTCGAGGAAGAAGGGGGCGGTGCCGACGATGCCATAGAGCAGGGTGGCGCCGATCAGCAGGGGGCGACGACCAAAACGATCGACGAAGAAACCGGCGAAGGGCGCGATCAGCGCGATCGTCAGGCCCGGCGCCGACACCATCATCGGCACTTTCCAGCGCGCGTCGGGATCGGTGGCAAAATGATCGATGATCGCCGGGATGGCCGGGAACATCGACACGATCGCGAAGATCGGCAGAAATCCGGCGACGACGATGGTGATGCCCTGGGGGACCAGCGACAGGCGCCGGAAAAAATCTAAGACGGAACGCACCGACCTCAGGCTCCTCTGACCGGGCGACTCATGGTCGCCTCTAATTAGAACTAGTATTCCTCTATTGGTTGTGGCGGGGCCTGTCAATCCGCTGTCGGGCGCCCGGCAATACGCAATGCTCCGTAGCCCGGCGACCGCTGCAGCCGCCGGGCGGAAGGCTTCATTTCTGCATATATTCCTTGGCTTCGTCGAGCACCGGCAGGGTCACCTTGCCGGTCGCGGCCCATTCGCTACCGCGCAGGATCAGGGTCTGAAGCCCCGCAAAGTGCAGCGATACCTCGTCATGGCCGAGCGTCATGGAAAAGACCCGGCCCTTGCCATAGTCAGCGGTCCAGACCTGTGGATGATCGGCATCCATGCCCTTCATCGCCTTGAGCTTTTCGGGCGTGTAGGCGGCGGCGGGATATTTGTGGCCGGCGAGCTTCGCGTCATAGCTCGCCGCACTGTCATGCGCGGTTGCCAGCACTCTTATCCTGGCATCCGGGTCCATCCGCATGTTGGTGTACATGTCGTCATTATAGGTCCAGACATATTCGCGCATGCCCGCCGTGATCGGATGGGTGCGATCGACGATATGGACCGGGAAGGCGCCCGGCGGCGAGCGGCGGCTCGATCCCGGCTCCATCACCGCGCCGATCAGGCGCTGATAGTCCGGCCAGTTCGCGCCGAAGGTGAAGGAGGAATGATAGGCGACCAGCCCGCCGCCCTGGCGGACATAGTCGAACAATGCCTGTTCCGCCGTCTTCGACCAGCGATGCTCGGTCGCGTCGGCATAGTTCCAGCGGCTCGAATAGTTGAGCAGGACGACATCGTAATTTTTGAGCGTCGCCAGGTCGCCATGGTCGAAATCCTCGGTGACGCGCACGTCGAACCGGCCGCTATCCTGCATCATGGTGCGCAGCATGTTGTTCACGCCGGTCCAATCATGTTCATAGCTGTTTTGGCCGCTGATGATCAGCAATCTGATCCGTTTTTCGGTCGGATCGACCGGGATGCCCACCCGCTGCACCGTCTCGGGCGGGCGGTATTTGACGTTGACGATGACCTGCGCGGCGACCGGGGTGGCAAGCAGGGCAAGGCTGGTGATCGCAAGGTGGAGACGCTTCATGGACAGGATCCCTCTCTTCGCTTTCTGATTTTGTCCGGACCGGGGCACGTCGGTCGATAGCCGGGCTGCGCGCAGGCGCAGGACGCGGCACGCGATGGCGCACTCGTGGCAATGTCTGGAAATGTCAGTCCGATGATTCGCACGGCATAACAAAGCCGGCGGCAAAATTATTAGAATAAAAATTCTGGTTGTCGAGCGGATTATGCGCAAGGGAGGAAATGCGGCTGTCAGGCGCCTTGACGAAACTGCGATCTTCGATATCTATTACTAGAATAATAATTCTATAAATGTGAGCGGGGCGATGCTGGCGGTCGAAGGGGAAGGGGTGAAGGTCGGGGCAAAGCCCAATGCTGCGCGCAGCGCGATCGATCATGCGCTGGCGCTCAGCAAGCGGCAACGGACGGTGGCACTGGCCATCGTCGCGACCGCGATGGTGCTCGACCTGGTCGACATGACGATCATCAATGTCGCGGTGCCCACGCTCCAGGCGCAACTGGGGGCGAGCGACGCCGAAGTGCAATGGATGGTCGCGGGCTATTCGACCATCTTCGCCCTGCTGCTCATCACCGGCGGGCGGCTGGGCGATATTCTCGGCTACAAGCGTGCCTTCCTGATCGGCGTGGCCGGCTTTACCCTGACCTCCTTGCTGTGCGGAATGGCGCAGAACCCCGGCCAGCTGGTCGCCGCGCGCCTGCTTCAGGGCGGGGCGGCCGCGATCATGCTGCCGCAGGTCATGTCGCTGACGCAGATCATGTATCCGCCGCATGAGCGCATGGCCGCGCTCGGCCTGTTTGGCATATTGGGCGGTCTGGCGGCGGTGCTGGGGCCAGTGATCGGCGGGCTGCTGCTCAGCGCCAACCTGATGGGTCTTGGCTGGCGCGCGATCTTCCTCGTCAATCTGCCGATCGGTCTGGTCGCGCTGATATTGGCGGCGCGCATCCTGCCCGGCGGGCGATCTGCGCACAGCCCCCGGCTCGACATGACCGGTACCCTGCTCGTCATGCTGCTCCTTTTCCTGCTGATCTTTCCGCTGATCCAGGGGCGGGACTATGGCTGGCCGCTCTGGGGCTTCGGCCTGATGGCGGCCAGCCTGCCGATCGGACTGCTGCTGGTCCGGCACAGCCGCGCCCGCATGGCGCGGGACGGATCGGCGCTGATCGTGCCGGAGCTTTTCCACGCTCGCGGCTTTTCCTTCGGCCTGCTGACGACGCTGGCCTTCCAGGTCGCGACCGGCGGCCTGCTCTTCACCCTGACGCTGGCGCTCCAGCGCGGGCTGCATTTCACCGCGGCACAGGTCGGCATCGCCCATGTCCCCTATGCCTTCGGCGCCTCCTTCGCGATCGGCATGTTATCGCGCAAGGCGCTGCCGCGCTTCGGGCCGATCATCATCAGCTGGGGCGCGCTGCTGATGATCGCCGGGCTGATCGCGCTGACCCTGCTGCTCAATGCGGCTGATCTGATCGCGGCGCGCCCGCTGCTGATCGCGCCGCCTTTGCTTGCCATGGGGCTGGGCATGGGGCTGGTCGGCGGCCCGCTGCCGCCCAGCACCTTGTCGGAGGTCGATGTCGGCCATGCCGGTTCGGCCTCGGGCCTGCTCAAGGCGACCCAGCAACTGGGCGCCGCGATCGGCGCGGCGGCGATCGGCACGCTGTTCTTCCTGATCCAGCCGGACGAGCGCATGGGCAGGGCGGAGGCGATTGCGGCCTTCACCCTGTCTGCCTCCGTCGTGTGCGCAATGCTGGTGGTGGTGGCGCTGCTCGCGCTCGCCATTCCGCGCCAGCTGCGTATCCGCGGGCAATGATTATATCGCAGCGCAAACTGGCGCTTGCCGATCGCGTGATGGCTCGATAGAAAATAGAATTATAATTCATTTATGGGGTCGCAAAGACCCATGGAGAGGCAGAATATGGGACGTGACAGCCCCCCACAGATACCGCCAACCGAAAGCTGGCTGCCCGGCAAGGCGGAGCGGCGCCAGGTGCTCGGCGGGGCGCTGCTGCTCGGCGCCTTGGTCGGCGTCCCGCTGCGCGCCTGGCATCAGCAGGGCGAGGGCCAGGCTGGCGGCGCCAGCGATTCGGAAAAGCTGCTGCTCTCCCGTCTGTCTGACCTGGTGATCCCGGATAGCGATACGCCCGGTGCCGTCGCCGTCGGTGTTCCCGCCTTTGTCGAACGCGCGCTGTTGCACGGACTGGACGATACCGCGTCCGAACCGGCCGGAAAGGTGCGGATGGGCGATGATCGCGGCGGCCTGCCCGTGCTGGATCAGGTCATGCGGGATCTCAACGGTCGTGCCGCCATGCCCTTCCTCGGGCTCAAGCCGGACCGGCAACGCGGCGTTCTGGAAGCCTATGATGCCGATGCCTTTGGCGGCGAGCAGGGCGATCATCCCTGGAAGAAGATCAAGGCGCTGATCCTGACCGGCTATTACACGTCGGAAGTCGGGGCGAGCCGCGAACTGCAATATGAACTGGTGCCCGGCCGCTGGGATCCGAACCTCCCTCTGCCGGCCCATAATCGATCCTGGTCGAGCGACTGGACAGCGGTGGATTTCGGATGAGCATGGATTTTGACGCGATCGTCGTGGGGTCGGGCATCACCGGCGGGTGGGCCGCAAAGGAACTCACGCAAAAAGGTCTGAAGGTGCTGATGATCGAGCGGGGACGCATGATCGAGCATGGCACCGACTATGTGACCGAGACCAAGGCGCCGTGGGAAATGGAGTTTCGCGGCGAGGGCGATGCAAAGCTCTATGCCGAGGAATATGCGGTGCAGCGCCTCAACCGGCACTTCACCGAATTTACCCAGAATCATTTCGTCAACGACAAGGACAATCCTTACGCCGTTGCCGAAGGGACCAAGTTCAACTGGTGGCGCAGCTATCAGATGGGTGGCCGATCGCTGACCTGGGGACGGCAAAGCTATCGCTGGTCCGACTATGATTTCGGCGCCAACAAGGCTGATGGCCATGGCACCGACTGGCCGATCCGCTATGCCGACCTTGCCCCCTGGTATGATTATGTCGAGGATTTCATCGGCGTCTCGGGCGCGGCCGAAGGCCTTGCCTCGCTGCCCGATGGCAAGTTCTTGCCGCCCATGGCGCTCAATGTGGTCGAACAGCATGTGCGCGAGGTGATCGCCCAGCGCTGGCCCGACCGCTGCCTTACGGTCGGTCGCACCGCCAATCTGACAGCGCCCAAGGAAGGGCGGGCGCCCTGCCAGTTCCGTTCCATCTGTGCGCGCGGCTGCTCCTATGGCGCCTATTTCAGCACGCAGAGCTCCACCCTGCCGGCGGCACAGGCGACCGGACGGCTGACGGTCGTGACCGATGCGCTGGTGGAAGCGGTCGATTATGATCCCGCCACGAAGAAGGCGACCGGCGTGCGCGTCCTTGACGTCAAGACCGGCGCGCGGACGCGCCATACCGCGCGGCTGGTCTTCCTCAACGCCAGCGCCTTCAACAGCGTCCACATCCTGCTCCGGTCCCGGTCGGAGGCACATCCCAATGGCCTTGCCAACAGCAGCGGCGTGCTTGGCACCCATGTGATGGACCATGCTTCGACCCTGTCGACCATGGCGATCATGCCGGGCTTCGACGATCGCACGACCTTCGGCAATCGGCCGACCGGCGTCGTCATTCCCCGCTTCCGCAATCTCGACCGGCAGGAAGGCGATTTCGTGCGCGGCTACAGTTTCCAGGGTGGGGCGCTGCAGAGCGGCTGGACTGCGGCCAAGCGGTCGGCCGGCATCGGCGCCGATTACAAGGCAAAGACCCGCGAAGTCGGCCCCTGGCGCATGGTGTTCGTCGGCTTTGCCGAAAGCCTGCCGCGCGTCACCAATCGGCTGACGCTCGATCCGGTCAAGCTCGATCCGCAGGGCCTGCCGATGCTCAACATCCATTTCGAGCATGGCGACAATGAACGCCGCGCGCTGGCGGACGCCAAGAAGGAAGCTGCCGCGATGATGGAGGCTGCCGGCGGCCATGTCATCATGGGCTTTGACGAGCCCGGCGCGGGTGGCTCGGCGATCCATGAAATGGGCGGCGCCCGCATGGGCCATGACCCGGCCAGTTCGGTCCTCAACCGCTGGAGCCAGGCGCATGACGTGTCCAACCTGTTCGTGACGGATGGTGCGCAGATGAGTTCGTCTGCCTGCCAGAATCCGTCGCTCACCTATATGGCGCTGACGGCGCGGGCCTGCGACCATGCGGTATCGCTGATGAAGGAGGGCGCGCTGTGAGGCATTTTGCACCCATCCTTGGTCTTGCGCTGGTGGCGCTGGCCCCCATGGCCGTCGCAAAGTCGGCTGACAGTCGCACGATCATCGATGATTTCGTCGATCGCTTCTATCGGCAGCGTGACGTTGCGGGCGCCTTCGCCACCCATGTCGCGCCCGGCTATGTCCAGCATAATCCCGGCCTGCCCGATGGCCCGGACGCGGCTGTGGCGGCGCTTGCGCCGATGTTTGCCCGGCCCGATGCCCGGTTCGAGGTGAAGCATCTGCTGGTCGATGGCGATCTCGCGCTCGTCCATCTCTTCGGACAGGGCAAGCCGGGCACGGCCGGGGCGGCGGTCGCCGATCTCTATCGGCTGAAGGACGGCAAGGTGGTCGAGCATTGGGATGTGCTGCAACCGATTGCGGAGGGCAGCGATCCTTTGGCGATGGCGGATGCGCCGCCCAGCGATCGCAGCCACACCGCCACCAATCGCCGCGCCTTCACCCAGTTCATCGACCTGCTGTTCGCCAGGAGCGATGTGGAACAGGCCTATCGGCGCTTCGTCGCGCCGGACCTGATCCAGCATAACAGCCGCATGGGACAGGGGCGCGATGAGGCGGTCGCGGCAATCCGGGCGCTTCATGCGATGCCGGGCGCCAGCTTCACCGTGCAGCGCATCCTGGTCGATGGCGATTTCGCCGCCGTCCATTATCGCGGCAAGCTGGCAGCGGATGACAAGGGCGCTGCTGTCGTCGAGATATTCCGCTTCGACAAGGGACGGATCGTCGAACATTGGGACATGCTGCAGGGCGTGCCGGAAACGTCGCGTAACGCCCATCCGATGTTCTGACAGCACCAACCGGTCAGGCAACAAAAAGGGCCGCTACAGTCGCTGTAGCGGCCCTTTTTATGTCAGCCGTTGCGGGCGGCGATGTCCCGCCGGATCGCTTCATGGCGACCGTCCATCGGCCAGAAGGCAATGATGATGATCTGCACGATCATGATCGCGATCGGCCAGCCATAATAGGACCAGCGTATCGCCGCGCGAGCGCCGTCGCTGACCGCCTTGGGATCATAGCCGGCGCCGGCCAGCACATAGGCGATGATCGCCGTGCCGATCGCCATCCCGACCTTGGTCGACAGGCTGATGCCCGACGACAGCAACCCCTCGTTGCGGGTGCCGAAGCGCCATTCATGATAGTCCACCGCATCGGCGGCCATGGTGAAGATCGCCGTCATGGTCAGGCTGATCAGAATCGCGGCGAAGAGGAACAGGCTTAGGAAAAGTCCATGCTGTGCCTCGATGAAGGGCAGCAGCATATGCACGCCGATCGCGACCAGCAGCGCCGCGATGCAGCCCCTGCGGATGCCGGTCCGCTTGAAGAGGAAAGGCGCGATAAAGGCGCTCAGCAGCAGGGTGCCCGATACCGCCGGCAGCAGGATACCGATCATCCAGGGCGCTTTCATCACCTCGATCGCGAAGAAGGCGGTGACGGAGATCACGCAGCCGAAGCGCAGGAAATTGAGCGTGCAGAAGAGGAAGGTGACCAGCCAGGCCCGGTTGCGCACCATCGCGCCGACATGCGGCCAGATCGCGCCGCCGGCCGGCGCCTCGTCATGATGCCGCTCTCTGCAACTGACGAACAGGTTAAACAGCGCCGCCAATGTCAGCACCGCAAAGAGCAGTGCGACCAGCGCAAAGCCCAATCGCTCATTACCGCCACCCAGCAGGCCGACCAGCGGCATGGTCGCGGCCGTCGCCAGAATGACGGAGACCGACGTGCCGATCGCGCGCGCGCTGCCCAATTGCATGCGGCTGCCATGGTCGCTGGTCATCATCGGCATCAGCGCGGAAAAGGGCACGGCCAGGAAGCTGTAGAGAATGCCCAGCAGCGAGAAGGTGATATAGGCATAGGCCAGCTTCGCCCCGGTCGATCCGTCGATGGTGGTGAAAGTCAGCACCAGCAGGATCGAGAAGGGCAGGGCGGTGAACAGGAAATAGGGGCGGGTCCGCCCCCACCGCGTCCGCGTCCGGTCGACCAGGATGCCCACGCCCAGGTCGATGCCCGCGTCGAACAGCCGCGACAGCAGGAACAGCGTGCCGACCGCCGCCGCCGGCAACAGCGCCACATTGGTGTAGAAATAGAGCAGGAAGGCGCCGACCGCATTCCAGCTGAGGCCGCAGGCGAAATCGCCCAGCCCATAGCTGATCTTTTCCCAGGGGCGCAGATGGCTGTCATCTTCGCTGTCAACGATCCGGGTGCTGCGCATCGGCTCTTGTGCAACGGCTGTCGTCATCGGACTGTCCTCGCCAATATCTTCGCGGACGGGGCGATCGGTCGAGCGCCCCGCCTTCGTCATCTGTCAGAGGCCCGTGGCCGCGCATGCCTGCGCGATCGATTGATCGGAGGGGAGGGTGGGTTGATATTCCAGCCCGATCCCGCCGTCATAGCCGAGCGCGCGGAGCTGCGCGACGACGGCCGGCCAGTCGATCGTGCCGGTGCCCGGCTCGTTGCGGCCGGGATTGTCGGCAAACTGGACATGCTGGACCAG
This sequence comes from Sphingobium sp. IP1, assembly GCF_002708645.1. Classification (NCBI taxonomy): domain Bacteria; kingdom Pseudomonadati; phylum Pseudomonadota; class Alphaproteobacteria; order Sphingomonadales; family Sphingobiaceae; genus Sphingobium; species Sphingobium sp. IP1. The sequence goes on along the minus strand of NZ_NOIW01000055.1, from coordinate 3,980 downwards.
ATGGATGCGGCCCTTGAGCACCGCTGCCATATCCTCGCCCATCACGCTGGAATGGAAGACGTCATAGAGCAGGCGCAGATGGTCGCTGCCCACTTCCTCAATGATGTCGAGCGCCAGCGTGGTGCTCGACAGGAACATGCCGGGATGGGAGACGATGGTGTTGAGCGGTTCCAGCACCAGCACGACGCCGGCTTCTTCCGCCAGGGCGGCAGCCTGCTTCAGCGCCTTGACCGCCTCGGCCCTCTGTTCCTCCAGGCTCACCCCTTCCCGGGTGAAGCCCGATGCCACCACCAGTGGGGGGCGGCCCAGTGTCTTGGCGGTTTCCAGCGTTGCGGCGACGGCTTGCAGAAACTCGCCATGCTGGGCGGGGTCGACCAGGCTGCGGCGCGGGCCGACGCAGAAGCTGGTGAGTTTGACGCCCGTCTCGTCGAGCGCAGCCCGGATCGCATCGATCGGCTTGTCGTCCCACAGGTGAAATTCCACGGCCGAAAGCCCGGCATTCTTCGCCGCGTGGATGCGGTCGGCGAAATCGGGCGCGCTGTCCTTGAAAAGCCATTCGATACAGGCGGACAGATACATTCCTCTTCTCCTTGGTCGCCCCCTTGTTGTCGGGGACTGGGTCCGGTCGAAGAAGAAGAGGCGGCCCCGCCGGCCTAGCCGGGGCCGCCTCATTTTCACGAAGCTTAGAGGCGTCCGATCAGAAGCGATAGGTGCCCCGGACGCCATAGGTGCGCGGCGTGCCGTAAATATAGTTGATCAGCATGGTCCCGCCGGCATCGACATAGTTGACGAAGCTGTAGGGCCGGTAATTCTCCAGGTTGCGGACATAGGCCTGCACGCTCAGCTTGTTGCCCGGCGCGCTATATTCGAGGCTCAGGTCCGTCTGGGTGAACGCCTCCTGCAATTCGGCGCGATTGTTGAACGGCTGCAGATAATAATCCGACTTGAACCGGCTGAAGACGCTCGCGGTGATCTTGTGATCGCCGATGTGGAAATCATGGTCATAGCCAAGCGCGATCGTCCATTTGGGCGACTGCACCGGGCGATTGCCGCTGAGATCGAAGGGCTGGTTGCCGGGCGTCGACGGATCGCTGTCGTTGATCGAACCGGTCAGGCCCAGCAGCGATGTCTGGAACGCCGTCAGTTCGGCGTTTAGATAGTTGACGGTCGCCGTGAAGCGATCGTTGCGCGACAGCAGGACCGTGGTGTCGGTCTCGATGCCCCAGACCCGCGACTTGCCGGCATTGACCACCTGGCTGCCGACATTGGTGTCCAGGAACACCGGGATCTGCTGGTCGCGATAGTCATAATAGAAGGCCGAGGCGTTGAACTGGATCGTGCGGTCGGCAAAGCTGTTCTTCGATCCGATTTCATAGGCGGTCAGCTTTTCCGAACCGAAGGAGCCGACATTGTCGAAGCCGCCGGCCTTGTAGCCGGTGCTGACCTTGCCGTAGATCAGATGGTCGCGCGACGGATTATAGTCGATGCCCAGCGTCCAGGTCGGCTGGCTTTCCTTGAAGCGCGGGTGCAGTTCGGTCCGGGCGATGCTGGTGTCGTCGATCGCCGGCGGATTGGGGCCGCGCCCGAACTGAGGGCCGTAATTATAGTAGAGGCCCTTCTTCTTGTCGTGGGTGTAGCGGATGCCGCCGGTGACGCTCAGCTTGTCGACGATGATCGGCACCGTCGCCTGGGCAAAGCCGGCGATCGAGTCATTCTTCACATAGGGGCGATAGAAATAGTTGAGATAGCTGCCACCCGCCGCCAGCGGCAGGAACAGGCCCTGCGCCATATACTGGTTCTCATGGAAGTAGAAGGCGCCGACCTGATAGATGATGCCGCCATTCTCGCCGCCTGACAGGCGCAGTTCATGGCTCTGCGTCTTCGAATTCTTCTCGTAATTCTGGATGAAGATGGTCGGCACATAGCCATTGAGCGGCTGGCTGATATCCGACTTCACGTCGCGATAGCCGCCGATATAGCTCAGCGTGCCGATCGAGCCGACGTCGATGTCGAGCCGACCCCGGATCGCATATTGCCTGATCTTGGTCGAACCCAGATCGCCCAGCGGGAAGGATTTGCGCGGCGGATTGAAGTCGAGATTTTGCGGCACGCCGCCATTTTCAAATTCCGGTGTCGAAGGGATGACGTCAACGATGCCGGAGGCATAGCCAGGGTTGGCAAGGACGCCATTCGTTGCGATCACCTGGCCATATTGCGCCACGCCCGTGGTGTTCACGTCGACAAATTCGCCGGCGACATAGGCGCGGATGCCCTCGGCCGGTTCGGCATAGAAGGACAGGCGTGCGGCATCGGTATTGCCGGCACTGCCACGGCCTGCCGGGCCATTGTTGAAATAGCCGTCATGCTCGTTGTGCATGCCACTGGCGCGAATGGCGAATTTCTCGCCCAGCGGAATATTGACCGCGACTTCGCCGGTGATCGTGTCGTAATTGCCGTAGCTGCCGGTGGCATAGCCGGAAAATTCCCCGAGGCGCGGCTTGGCCGCCACGATGTTCAGGGCGCCGGCGGTCGCATTGCGGCCATAGAGCGTTCCCTGCGGGCCACGCAGGATCTCGATCCGCTCCAGATCGAAGAAGCTGGCATTCAGCGCGATCGGCCGGTTGATATATTCGCCGTCGATATTGATCGTCAGCGCCGGATCGGCCGTCTCGCTATGATCCTGGCTGGAAATGCCGCGCACAGTGATCTTGGTATATTGGGTGTCGTTGGTGATGCCCAGGTCCGGCGCAAGTTGCGCGAGGCCATTCACGTCGGTGATGCCGGCCTTCAGCACCGCATCATTGTCGAACGCGCGCATCGCGATCGGCGTGTCCTGGATATTGGTGGCGCGCTTCTGCGCGGTGACGACGATGTCGGCGATCCCGACCGTGTCGGCTGCGGCCGGGCTGGCGACGTCCTGCGCCATGGCCGGCGCGGTAAGAGCTACGATGGCCGCGCCAAGCATGAGCGCGGACAGGCTACGGAACTGTTGCATCATTCCTCCCCTTCGATTCCCTTTTTCTAGGGAAATTTACGAATTGCAATGATGGTTTTAATAACGGCCGGACGATGCGTCAAGCCATAACAGAATGCATATTTTAATTCTGTAAATTTCGCTGATTGCGATGATTCAGTGGGCATGCTTTTCCTGCAACGCGATCAAGGATGGCTGTGCGACTGCCATCACTAGCGCGTGGACTCATTACGCACTGCACCAGATGCGCACGCAGATGAGCTTGATGGCTGCGAGGAAGTTGGCAGGGTCTTACCGCCATGTGCAGCGCCTGCAGCACCGCACCGGTGGTCTGCCTGCTCTGCATCGACCAACCCACCACGCGGCAGGAATAGAGAACGATCACGATGGCCAGATAGGCAAAGCCCTCCAGGGTTCGGATGTAGGTGATGTCTGTCACCCAAGCCCTGTCGGGCGCGGCCACGTCGAACTGGCGACCCAGAGTGTTGTCGACCGCCAGGGACGGCTTGCCGCCATAGCTCCCCGGTCGGCGCCTGTAACCGACCTGCGCCTTGATACCCCCCAGCCTGGTCAATCGGGCAACGCGGTTCAGGCAGCAGGTCTCACCCTGATCCAGCAGGTCGTCGTGCAGCTTGCGGTAGCCATAGACCTTACCACTGTCGTTCCAGGCTTGCCGGATCAACTCTGTCTGCCGAGCATCTTCCTAGGCCCTCGTGCTCAGTGGGCTCTTCTGCCAAGCATAGAAACCGTTGGGCTGGATGCGCAGGCACCGACACATCGATTGAACCCTGAACTGGTCACGATGCTCGGCAACAAACGCGTATCTCACTTTGCATCTCTGGCGGAACGAAGTGACCGCAGGTCAAATACGCGGTGGCTTTCCTAAGAAACAGCCGTATCAGGTTCCGCAGGCATCTCATGCAGGATGAAGCCGAAGGCCTTGGCGCGGCGCTGCAGATTTCCGATCACCCGGCTGCGATAGCGCTCCTCATATTGTGAAGCACCA